>JAQTNG010000019.1 GCA_028714015.1 Elusimicrobiota bacterium
CACATGTCAGCGCACTCGCTTGGCCAGGATTTGCAGATATATTTCCAATCCTTGAATTCCTTGTCCACTTCAGCCAAAGCCCTAATCATCTCCTGAGCTCCTTTTGAAGTAACATCTCCTCCAACAGTCATGATAAGTTTTTCATTTTCTTTTACTCCAAGCATTTCTCTTATATTTCTTCTATCTCCATCTTCCTTAGGCTTGAATAATTCAGTGTCAATCCCAATATGCATAGGGATTATCTTGCTTATATCAACACCATCTCTTTCATATACACTTTTTACCCATGAACTAGTTGTAAACATTAATTTTAATTCATTAAATTCTTTCTGATAATTAGCAACCCAGCCATCTGCATTAAACCAAGGCACAGGAGTTATTCCATATTTTAAGGGCTCCTGCACAATCTCTGGAACATTTCCCCAAAACCCAATTCCAAGAACAAAATCAGGTTTTGAATATTTTAAATAATATTCCTTCTGCAAACTCTCCTTAAAATGGCAAGGGATTACATCTACTCCTAATTCCTTCAACCCTAAATAAAGGTAATGTCCCTGCAAACTTACACCATCAGATTCTGGTGGATAAGGATATAAAATCAAACACTTAATTGTCATCTTTTTAAATTGAATGCTTCATTCTCTCGGCAATTTCTTTCCTCAAAACTTTTTTCTTGAAAGCCATACATCTGCTTTATTAAATCTTTTTTCATAATCAACTTGGCAGGCGCTCATCAGGAGAACGGCGAAGATCGGGAGCAAAGCGGCGAAATTGGTTCTCATAAGCAAATTATACCATTTTCTCGCCAGCGTCACTTTTGACCCGGAAATTCCAATGATGAGCTGCGGCTAGCCTTGAGGAGAGCTCTGCGTTTTCGAGGGCTCTCTGCCGCGCGAAAGCTCCCTCAACCTGCCAAAGTGGCAGGCGAAAAAGGGGGCATGCTAGAAGGTTTTTGGATCGATCCCGGCTTGGCGTATTATCTCGCGGAGCAGTCCCTCACTGATATCGCCTTCGTGGGGGTTTGGGATGCGGAGCTTGAGAGTCCCGAGCACCATGAACTGGTGCCTGCTGCCGCTGTAGGGGCCGTTGAATCCGCGCTCACGCAGGCGGCGGATAAGTTCTCGCCGCTTGAACGGCTTAGGCACACGACGGTTCGGGCACGGTCAGCCGCTTGCCGTGAACGGCAGGCAAGGCCTCGTTGCTGCGGAGCTTCAACACGATCCAGTCCTCGAGGACTTCCCGAAGGGACTGGCGGCACTTCTTCAGGCTATGCGCGCTCGCCCAAACGCCCTGGAATCCCGGGATCTCGCCGAACCGAGTCTTGTCTTCCAAGGTCTTAAAGCGGGCGCTCGCCAGCGCCGCGTCGATGTAAGAGGATAGGCCCATGCTACGAGTGTATCAGGGAGGACTTATGAATTCAAGGGGCCGAATCAACTCATTTAAGCGGATACCGAACTATCCTTGAGGATCGCCGGCTTCGCTTCGCGTGTCGGTGAAGCCGGTTCAGAAAACAGCTAGCGCGCGCGAGAAAGCGTGTAGAGCTGGTCCTTATACCACTCTTGCTTCGGGCGCGCGCGCTTCACAAATCGCTGAACCTCGACGTCGAAGACCTTCTTCCCGGTGTCCGCGGTCTCGAGTATTTCGGCGACGATGTCCCGCCCATCGACGACGGAAGGGATGTTCCACAGCAGAGCGTGGCCGTCGGGCTTGAGCAGCCCGGGCAGGGCCCGCGCGAACCTCTTGAGAACGATGGCGCCGACGTCGCCGTCCCAGACATCGCTCAAAGAGGGGGCGTGCTTTTCCGGAAAGCCCTCGGGCCAGACGGCGGGCATGCTCCATAGAACCGCGTCGAACCGTTCGCCCGGGAGGCGCGAATTCCCCTTTTCGTCGGCCACGTTGTCGCCGACGAGCGCTCGAACCTCGAACCCCGCGATCCGGGCGGCGGCTTTGGTGTTCGCCACCTCGAGCGGATTGATCCCGATCACGACGACCGGCTGCTTGGTCCGAAGCGACGCGATCCAGGTATCCACCCCGGTCCCGGGGCCGACCACCAGTATCTTCGCATCGGACGGGAGATCGAACTTCTTGGACACCAGGCGCAGATACTCCAGCTCGGCCGGGGTCAGGTTGTACAAGGCATAAACCGTGGGGAAGGTCGGGATCACCGTCCGATGCCGGTTCGGCTTCGATTCCTTGAAAAACCGCAGGAAATCGGCCGGCTCCATGTCGCCGATGCCGGGCCCGAGCACCGGTGACTGACTGAAGACCATAGGGCTGAAATCATGGGAGGTCCAATCCCCGGTCGCGGCGTCGACCTCGTGCAGGCGATAGGGGGGGCGATTGGCCAGGAAATTCGGGTACGCGGCGATGAGCGCCTTGTGGCGCTCCTCCGCGAACGCCTGAATGGCCGCCTGGTCCTTCTTGAAGCCGGGGGCGAACGCCGTCCACCGCTCGAGCTCGCCGGGGTCGCCGGAACGCGGGACCTCCAGGTAGTAGGGGCTCAGGTCGAAGAACTTCGGCTGGATCTCCTCCCACTTGAGAGGCTTCTTGCCGGCGGCGTCATCGGGAAAGACCGGGAAAACGGCGATGAGCCTGCCGCCGCCGTTGTAGAGGAGATCGAAGCTTTGAAGGCTGATAAGCTTGACGTTGGCCATTTCGACCTGGAGTATGCTCAGGCCGCGAGCGCTGAAAGGCTCGGGCGGCGCCTTCGCGTCGAGCTCGATCCGGACGACGGACGAACCGTCGGGGCGCGCGATCTTCGGCTCGACGCGCAGGCCTTCGCGCGGGGCGACATGAAGAAGATCGAGAGCGCCGAGAAGCTCGTAGGCCGGGGTCTTCACTATCTCCGAATCGAGGGTCGCGACGGGCGCCGCGGCGGCGAAGGTCGGATTAAGGAGCAGGACCGCTGCGATCGCGAGGGGAGAAAAAACGCCGAATATCCGGTTTCTGGGCATGGAGGCAGTATGTCAAATCCGACCGACGATGCCTAGCCGGTCAGCGCCCTTGGGCGGACAGGTAGCGGGCGAGATCCTCGATCTGGACGTCGGTCAGCTGGCCTTTGAAGGCCGGCATCGCGGAATCGGGCTTGGAGACGGAGGGGTCTTCCACGTATTTCTTGAGGAAGGCCTTGTCGCGGGCCGTGCCGATGAAGGACAGGTCGGGCCCGATGTCTCCGCCCTCCTTGCCGATCGCGTGGCAGGAGGCGCAGTTGTCCGCGAAGATCTTGGGCGCGGCCTTCGTGAAGGGCTCCTCGGCGTGCAGGGACTTCATGTAGGCCACGAGGACCTTGACCTCGTCGTCGAGGAGGTTCATCTTGGGCATGGCGGAACCCGGCGTGACGCTCTGGGGGTCCTTGAAGTGCTTGGTGAGCCACTCCTCGGTCTCGTTTCCGGCGGCCTTGTCGAGGGCGGGCCCGACCTTGCCGCCCTTGCCTCCGATCTTGTGGCAGTAGGCGCAGCTCATCTGGTCGTACAGACGGCGCCCGGCCGCGATTTTGGGATCGGCTTCCTCGGAGGGGTTCGTCAGCGGGCTGCTCATGCCCGCCCAGGTCAGAGCGAAGAAGCCGGCGAGGCTCGCCAGGCCCAGGCCGGTCCATATCGGCCGATCGAAAGGATGCCGTTCGGGTCCGCGGTCGAGGAAGGGCACGCCCAGGAGCAGCAGGACGCCGAGGCCGGGCAGTATGATCGCCGCCACCGCCTCGAGATTTCCCGGGAAGAACTTCAGCGCCTGGAAGAGAAAGAGAAAGTACCACTCCGGCCGCGGGTTGTAATGGGTGTCGGTCGGGTCGGCGAGGGGCTCGAGCTCGGCCGGGCGGTAATAGGCCAGCGCGAACAGCGCGGCGAGGACGACGAGGGCGACGCAGACGTCCTTGAACACCGTATAGGGGAAAAAGGACTTGCCTCGCTCCTTGAGCTCGGCGTAGCGTTTCTTGTACTCCTCGTGCCAGGATTCCATATCAGGGAACCTTCTTCGGCGGCTCGGATATGCCATGCCAAATCACGAGGAACAAATGTACTCCGATCAGACCGCCTGTCAGCGCGGGCAGAAGAAGAACATGTAATGCGTAGAAACGGGTCAAGGTCGGAGCGCCCATGCCGTCGGTGCCGCGCAGTATGTTGGCGACCCAGGAGCCGATGACCGGAGTTTGACCCGCTATGGTCGTGCCCACGACCGTCGCCCAGTACGCCTTCTGGTCCCACGGCAGGAGATAGCCGGTGAAGCTGAAGCCCATCACGAGCAGGAGCAGGCCGACGCCGGCCATCCAGGTCGCCTCGCGGGGGTATTTATAGGAGCCCATGAAGTAGACGCGCAGCATGTGCAGGACGGCGAAGACGACCATGAAGCTCGCCCCCCAGTGGTGCAGGCCGCGCACGAGGCGGCCGAAGAGGACCATGGAGTCGATATAGCGCACCGAGTCGTAGGCGTGATCGGGCGAGGGCACGTAGTTCGTGGCCAGAAGGAAGCCGGTCACGGCCTGCACGGTGAAGATCATCATGGTCGCGCTGCCCAAGGTGTACAGCAGGCCGACCCAGCCCTTGGCCTCGGGGATGCGGCGCTCCATGAGCGCCGTCCAGACCTTGTCGAGGCCCGTCCGCTCGCATACCCAATCGTGGATCTTCACGCCTTCTTTTCCGCCTTGGGCAGGATCATGAGGCGGTTGCCCGCGACCTTCGTCTGGTATTGGTCGAGGGGCCGCGGAGCCGGTCCCGAGATGACGTGCCCGTCGGGGCCGAACACGGCCGTGTGGCAGGGGCAGACGAAGCGCTCGCTGCCCGCGTCCCAGCGGTAGGGGCAGCCCAGGTGGGTGCAGCGCGGATCGAACGCCGTGAAGCTCTTGCCGTCGGCGGTCGCGACCCAGGCCGAGGAGCGGCGCTCGGAGGTGACCCAGGCGTCGCGCCGCCTCTGGGTGAACTCGACGAGGGCCGGCGAGCCCGCCTTGAAGTCGCCGGCGCGGCCCAGGTCCACCCAGTCCTCTTCGCGCTTCTGGAAGGCGGGGGAGATGAAGTAGCCGATGCCCGTCGCCGAGAGCGCGGCGGCGATGACGGCGCCCAAGGCCACGGTCGCCCGCGTCAGGAAGTCGCGGCGGCCGGCGTCCTCGGGGGGATTCTCTCCGCAGCAGGGTTCTTTCGATGCGCTCAAGGTGGCCTCGGTCTCCATTCCGGCGGCGGCTATTCTAGCACACAACCCCGGCCGCCCCAAAAAAAAGGAGCCGGGGCTTTCGGCCCCGGCTCCCTTTTTGAATGCGGCGTTCTTAGAACTTCATCGAAGCGCCGAGCTGTGCGATGCTCGCCCGGCCGCTGTTGGCCGAGTCCGTCTTGTCGACCCAGTCGTCGATGCTGTAGCTGGCGCGCGCCGTGAGGCTCTTGAGCTTCTCGGGCGTGTACTCCAGACCCACGGTGCCCCGCGCGATGCGGACCTCGCTGGGCGCGTAGTCGTTGATGGTATGCCAGACGCTGGGCGTGTTGTTGACGCTCGTGGGAACCTGCACGACGGACCATACATAGGAGCCGTTCGCCGAGACAACCACGCCTTTCGGGAGGTTGACTTTGCCGTGAGCTCCAAGCGACGTGTCGCGCTGGCTGGTGAGCATGCCACGCTCGGCATAGCTGCTCGTAAGGCCGCCGGCCGGGGTGGTGGCGCCGTTGCCCAGCCAACCGTTGAACCGGGTGCGGTTCTTGTCGTAGCTGGCGTCAACTCCGACTGAGCCCTTGCGGCTTCCCGCCCAATCCAGGCCCGTGCGGTAGGTGTTGCGCTGGGCGTTGTACTGGGAGAGATTTGACCGCGTATTCCTCTCCCGGACGTAGCCGCCCATGAGCGTGAACATCACATCCAACGGAAGCGCCGCGGTGATCGTGGCGTTCATGTCGTCCTGCCAGTTCGGCTGGTTGACGAAGGCCGCGCGGGTCGCCTGCATACGCTGGTAGCCGCCCTCCACCTCCATTCCGAGCGGCAGCTCCACCTTCCCGCTCAGCTTGAGGGTGTGCTTGGTGTCTTCCTTGGCGACATCGTTGTTGTAATTGCCGGCCGACATTTTCGTTCCATCGAAGTAGTATCTGTCGATCAGCGGGGCGGTCGTTTCGATCGGATACCTCATGTTGGGCGCGTCACGCCGGTGGTTGAGCTCGAACTTGTAGCTGGCCTTGAGGTGGACCTTCTCCACGGGCCGGAAGTTCGCGATCATCTCGGCGCGCACGGTCGTCTTGTCGAGCTGATTGCCCTGCCCCGGCCGCGGCGTACGGCTGCCGCCGGCGAGGAGGTTTTGGTTCGGCGTGAAGATGTACGAATTGTTCTCGTCGATCTCCACCATGCGGGCGTAGAGACGAGCGGTCAGCGTGAGCTTCTGGCTGGCCATGTACGCCGCGTTGAGCGCGGCCACCGCGGCGTTCATCTTGTACTGGGTCGACAGGTTCTCGCGCTGGCGGCCCGTGAAGGCTCCGGTCAGGGCCAAGTCCTTGCTGGCATCGAAGTGGAACAGAGCCTCGGCTCCCGTCATCTCCTGGTTCCCGGTGTTGGGCTTGATGATGTCGGTCCGGCCGCCGGTGACGATGACGCCCCCGATG
The DNA here is from genome assembly GCA_028714015.1 of Elusimicrobiota bacterium. Classification (GTDB taxonomy): domain Bacteria; phylum Elusimicrobiota; class Elusimicrobia; order UBA1565; family UBA9628; genus GWA2-66-18. Next base: position 6,561 of record JAQTNG010000019.1, read on the forward strand.
CTGTTTGCGGCCTCGGTGCTGTCATCCTTGTACTCGGACCGGACGACATCGAGGCTGATCGCGCCGTCCTCTTTGAGGTTCGTGCCCAGTCCCAGGGTCAGGTCGGTCTTCGTATTGTCCACGGCGGCGGGGTCGACGAAGGGCGTATTCGTCGTGGTCAGGGCTCCGGCGGGGCCGTTTCCGGTGTGCTTGGCGGCCGTCGTCCCCGCTTTCTCCACCGACCAGTACTGACCGGTGACGAAGCGCGCGTTGTTGGCGGGGTCGAAGAGGCCGACCTTCAGTTCCGTCTCCGTGCGACGGATCATAAAGTCCTGGTTTCTCTCCATGTTAGGGAACAGGACGAACGGGTTTATCGTGTAGACGCCGTCGAGGGTCATGCCCGCGGGGGAGAAGTTCTGACGGTGGTGCATGTTCTCCCACTTGGCGCTCATCTTCAGGAAGGACTTGTAGTCGAGGTTCAGGTAGGCGTTCTCCTCGGTGCTGCCGATGTCCTTGACCGAGAGGTCGAACAGGCCCTGGCTCCCCTGGTTGCTGACGGAAGCGTCTCCGTGAGCGCCCTTGTACAGCTTGCCGTCGTACTCCTGCACCTGGCCGCGGTTGCCTTTGAAGTCCAGGTCGATGTAGCGGGCGCCGACCGTGGCGTCGTAAGTCCCGGCCGCGCGCGCGGGCAGGACGCTGACTGCGAGCAATAGTGCCGCCATCATGAAGCGTGTCATCTTGATCTCCTCGAAGTGTCTATAGAATTTCATGGTTGGTCTCTGGGTTACCGGGCGAACAGCGAGTCCCGGTTAGAGCCATGGATATCGCGGTGGCAGTTCGTGCAGCGCGTGCGCGGCTCCAAGTTCGCAAGGGTCGTCGCCCCCGCGGTGATGTTGCCGTGAGCCCGGACATGGCAGCTCAGGCACAAGGTCTGAGGCGACTGCTTGAGGAGCTTGTCGTTGGCCGAGCCGTGCGGCTTGTGGCAGTTCATGCAGCCGTCGGCCACGGGAGGATGCTCGAAGGCGAAAGGCCCGACCTTCTCGGAGTGACACTTCGCGCACAGCTCCTCGCCGGAGTCGGCCTTGAGGTTGCCCTCGATGCCGCCGTGCGGGTTGTGGCAGGACACGCAGGACATCTTGCCTTCGGCAACGGGATGGTGGGAGGGCAGCCGCATGTCCGCCTTCTGCGACGTGTGACACTCAAGGCAGGTGTCGGTCTTGCCCTTGACGAGCGACTGCCGACCCTCGCCTTCATGAATGCTGTGGCACGTAAGACAGCTCACGCCGTTCGTTTTGTGGGGGCTGGTCTTCCACATCATGAGCGCCTTGTCCTTGTGGCAGGTCAAGCAGAGCGCGGCGACCGCGGCGGGCTCGAGCTTCTTGGGGTTGGTGATCTTGGCGACGTCTCCGGCGTCGGCGTGCCCGCTTCCGGCCCCGTGGCAGGACTCGCAGGCGTTGGCCAGCTTCCCGTTCGACAGGGACTTGCGGCCGTGGAAGGTCTTGCTGAACGCTTCCGCCTTCTCGGCGTGGCAGGTGGCGCAAGCGGCCTGGCCGACCATCTTGGAGTCGCCGTTGTTCGCGGCGACTTTCGCTTCGGGAGCCGAGACCGACGGAATAACTTCTTTATCAGCCGCGAACGCCGGCGTCAGGAATGTGAAGGACAGCATCGCGGTCATCGCCGCGAAAACCAGTCCGGCCCGGCGGATCCTGCTACAGCTTCGAGTATGCATTGGATCTCCTCGCTTCTAATATATGAAGGACGTTCGTTCGACGACTATATGACTAAATTAAATCAATGAGTTTATAATCTAAAAGCAAGCCGTTGCTTGATAAAAATCAAGCGCCGTCTGAGGCGGAATTCGGCGGCCGGGCCCGCCCAGGCCAAAAAAAAGGAGCCGGGGCTTTTGGCCCCGGCTCCCGTTTTGACTTGCGGCGTCTTTAGAACTTCATCGAAGCGCCGACCTGGGCGATGCTCGCCCGGCCGCTGTTGTACGAATCGACCTTGTCGACCCAGTCGGTGATGCTGTAGCTGGCGCGCGCCGTGAGGTTCTTGTACTTCTCCGGCGTGTACTCCATGCCCAGCGTTCCGCGGGCGACCCGGACCTCGCTCGGCATGATGTCGTTGACGAACGTCCCGGCCGGGGTGAATTGCGACGCGGCCTGCGCCGCGGTCCAGCCGAAGTTCACCGGGTTCTGGACGACGGACCAGGTGTACGAGCCGTTGCCCAGGATCACGAGACCCTTGGGCAGGTTGACGCGGCCATGCGCGCCGAGCGTCGTGTTCCTCTGACGGTTCAGCTGCCCGCTCTCATGAGGAGCGTTGACCTGAGCGGCGGTGACCGATCCGGGGAAGTTGCTCGTGGCATAATACGTCTCGGAGTTGTACCGGATGATCTCATACGAGCCATCCACGCCGACGAACACCTTGCTGGCTCCTTCCCAGTCCAGGCCCGCCCGGTAGTTGTTGCGGGTCATGTGGTAGTTGGTCGCCTCCTTGGCGTTGCGCTCCTTGGAGTAAGTCCCGCCGAGCGTGAATTCCACGTGCGCCGGGAGGGGCATCATGAACTGCGCGCCGACCTCGTCCTGCCGCGTCGGCATGTTGACGAAGGCCGGGCGGTTGGCGTACAGCTTCTTGTATTGACCCTCGAGCTCGGCGCCGAGCGGCAGCTCCACCGTGCCGGCGATCTCCATGACGTGCTTGACGTCTTCGTTGGACAGGTTGTTGGACCGCGTGAGCCCGGGGACGACGAGCCCGTCCGCGTAGGTCGTGTCCAGGGCGAAGTCCTCGGACGGCGCGTCCCGGCGGTGGTTCAGCTCCACCTTGTAAACCGCCTTCCCGTGGAACTTCTCGCAGGGATGGTAGTTCGCCTCGAACTCGCCGCGAGCGGTGAGCTTGTCGAACTCGTGGGCGTTGCCTTGACCGAGGTCGAGTCGCGGGGCGGCGGCGCCGGTGTTGAAGCCCATGAAGCCCTGGTTCTCGTGGATCTGGGAGTAGCGGAAGTACGTCTTCGCGGTCAGCGCCAGCTTGCTCGTGGCCTTGTAGGCGGCGTTGAAGGCCGCGACTCCGGCGTTGAACTGGTAGCGGTTGACGAGGTTCTCGCGCTGGCGGCCGGTGATGGCTCCGGTCAGGGAGAGCTTCTTGCTCACGTTGTATTTCCACTTCGACTCGACGGCCGTCATCTCGTGCCTCGGCCATTGGGGCAAGAGAGGAGCGGACCGCGGGTTGGACGGCGTTATCAGGACCACCTTGGCGTTGTCGACGAAGTCGGCCCGTATGAGGTCGACGGCGACAGCACCATCCTCCTTGATGTTCGTCCCGAGCCCCAAGGTGTAGTTTTCCTGGGTGTTGTCGACGTTGGCCTCGCCGAGCACGTTGGTCGCGGTTTGGACGTACCGGCTCCCGGTCTTCACCACGGACCAGTACTGCGCCGTGATCCACTTCGCCGAGTTCTCCGGCGAGAACAGGCCGACGTTCACCTCGCTCTCGGTGCGCTTCAGCATGAAGTTGTACATGTTCGGGTCATCGCTGAAGTTGATGGGCGCACCGGTCACGAAGGTGAACCGTCCGTTTCCGGTCGTGAGGGCGACGTTGTTCGGGCGCCAGACGCCGTTGATGACCTGCCCTGAGCGGGCGGCCTGGTTCATGCGGTGGTGCAGGTTATCCCACTTCGCGCTGGCCTTGAAGGTCGACTTATAGTCCAGGTTGAAGTTCATGACCTCTTCCCGGCTGCCGATGTCCTTCAGCGAAAAGTCGAACAGCCCCAGCTCGCTCTCATTGCCTACGGACACGTCGCCGTGGGCGCCGTAATACAGCTTGCCGTCGTACTCCAGGGCCTGCTGCTTGTTCCCCTTGGAGTCGAGGTCCACGTAACGGGCGCCGATCGTCGCGTTGTTTTCGGCGCGTCCGGGCGCGGCGCACAGTCCGGCCAGCAGTCCTGCCAGCATGAGTCGATTCATGGGATTCCTCCCGAAATAGTTGAGTTTCATAATTAGTCCTTGAGTCCGGCTTTCCGGTCAGAACCGTGAATCTGGTTATGGCAGTCGGTGCATCGCGCCCGCTGCTGGATGACGTTCAGCGATATCTGCTGGCCGGCCCCGCCGCTGCGGTTGGCCGCATGCGGGAGACGGTGGCAGCTCAGGCAGAGGAAAGGCAGGTTCTGCTTGAGGAGCCGGTCGTTGGCCGAGCCGTGCGGTTTGTGGCAGTTGGTGCAGCCGTCGGCCACGGGGGGATGCTCGAAGGCGAACGGGCCGGCCTTGTCGCCGTGGCACTTGAAGCAGAGCTCCTCGCTCGAGTCGGTCTTGAGGTTGCCCTCGATGCCGCCGTGCGGATTGTGGCAGGAGACGCAGGTCATCTTGCCTTCGGGCACCGGGTGGTGGGAAGCGAGGCGCATGTCCGCCTTCTGCTTCTTATGGCACTGATAGCAGGTCTCGGTGCCGCCCATTTTCAGGCTCTGGCGGCCCTCGCCCTCGTGGATGCTGTGGCAGTTGAGGCAGCTCACGTTGTTATTGGCGTGGGGTCCGGTCTTCCACATGATGAGCGCCTTTTCCTTGTGGCAGGTCATGCACAGGTCGGCGACCGCCGCCCCGTCGAGCTTCTTGGGGTTGGTGATCTTGGCGATGTCTCCGCCGCCGTCGACGTGCGCGCTTCCGGCCCCGTGGCAGGACTCGCAGGAGTTGGCCAGCTTCCCGTTCGACAGGGACTTGCGGCCGTGGAAGGTCTTCGGGAAGGCTTCCGCCTTCTCGGCGTGGCAGGTGGCGCAGGTGGCCGCTCCGACCATCTTGGAGTCGGCGTTGACCGCGGCGGCTTTCGTCTCGGGAGCGGCGACTGAGGGAATGACCTCTTTATCGGCCGCGTACGAGGGAGTCACGAACGTTACGGCCACCGTCATTATCATCGCGGCGAGCGTAAGGCCAGCCCGGCGAATCCTGCCACAGCTTCGAGTATCCATTGGATCTCCTCGCTTCTCTATATAAGGACGTCTTCTTGACGCCCATGTGAACAAATCATGCCAATTTCACGCCATGAACAAAAGCAATCATGCGATTGATAAAGGTCAAGTCCGTCAGCGGCTTAGTTCATCGAGTCGTGCAGGCACGCGGACAGGCGCAGGCGCTCTTCATTGAGGACGCGCACGCGCCGCCCCGATACGGCGATCAGGCCTTTTGAGGAAAGCTTCGCCAGGGCGCGGCTGACCGCTTCCGGGGTCGTTCCCAAAACCTGGGCGAGCTCCATGCGGGTCTCGGTCAGGACGAACTCGCCCTTGGGCCCCCGCCCGCGGTCCGCCCGCTTCGAAATCTTGAGAAGCCGGGTGGCCATGCGCGCGTTGATCGTGCAGACGGAGATGCAGTGCATGTAATCCTCGGCGCGGCCCAGCTCGACGGCGAACCTCTGGGCCAGAAGGCGGAGGGTGTCCGGATTTTTTCCGAAGATGTCCCAGAAATGGGCGGGCTGCAGAAAGCTGATCAGGGAATCTTCCATGACGACCCCGCTGCACATGTAGGGCCGCTCCGCGAAAAAGGCCCGGTCTCCCAGAAGATCGGGAGCCTGCACGATGCGGACGATCTGGCACCGTCCGGCGCGATCCTCCTTTATAAGCTTGACCCGGCCGCTGCTGATGAAATGAAGGCCGAGCGGCGGGTTGCCTTGGTAGAAGAGGATGTTCCCGGGGCGATACGCGTGCACCGGCGCCAAATCGAGGAAGCGCTTCCATTCCTTTTGGGTGACGTGCTTCAGGAGGGGGACAGCCTGCAGCCGGTGGAGCGCGGGGATCATCGGCCCCCCATGTAGGGCGCCGGCTCCCGGGTCTTCTTCTTGTCCGCTTCCACCTGAACCCGCGCGCGCTCCAGGCGGACTTCCGCGAAGAGGGCCTCGAGTTTATGGGTCAGGGCCGCGAAGTCGGCCTTGCCTTTGACCTTGCGGACCTCGGAGTCGTAGGCCAGAAAATCGATGGCCGCCTTGGCGGCGTCCGCGGTGATGGCCGCGCCCGGGCGCTCCTTGGTCCGCACATGCATGCGCCGGACGAACCGCTTCCAGTCCTCGCGCGTGACGAGGGGGGAGTTGATGGGGCGGGCCAAGGTGTGGCACTGGGAGCAGGTCTTGGCGAAGGTCCGGTAGTTCTCCTGCTGCGCCTTGGGGTAGGAGGTCACGTCGATCTCCTTCGGGCCCAGGTCGTAGTAGAATCTCGCCTCGCGCTGCTCGGCGGTGAAGCGATCCTTCGCCTGCGCGGGGCACGACAGGATCAGCAGCGACAGGGCGAGGAGAGTTTTCATGCGGGCGCGACCTCCCGGTTCGCCGCGGGGGCGACGCGCGGCGGCTTGTCCATTTCTTGGCGGCAGTCCCGCATCGCGAGCTCGGACAGCTCTTCGGCGCGGTCCTTCTCGGCGAGCTTGCCCGCCATGCTGTCGGAGATCATGCGCTTGAGATCGTCGAGGTCGTAGAGATAAACCGATTCGAGCTTCGCGCAGGCGGGCGACACGTTGCGCGGGACGCCGAGGTCGACGAGGAAAAGAGGGCTGCGGCGCCGCGGGAGAAGGCGGGCCAGGAACTCGGAGGTGAGCAGCGGCTCGCTGACGGAGGCGGAGAAAACGGCGACCTCGGCCTGATCCAGATGCGCCAGCCCTTCGTCGAGCCCCACGGCCGTGCCGCCCAGATTGTCCGCGATGGCGCGCGCGTTCTCGACGGTGCGGTTGGCGACGACGATGCGGTCGAACTTCTTCGCGGCGAGGTGCCGGACCACCGCCTCCGCGGTCTGCCCCGCCCCGAACACGACGATTCCGCCGCCCGCCTTGTCTCCGAAAATGCGCTTGGCCATCATCGCGGTGGCACCCCCGATGGAGTGGATGCCGTTCTGTATGCCGGTGGCGGAGCGCACGTCCTTGCCCGCCGCAATCGCCGACTGGAACGCGCGGTTCAGGTTGCGGCGCGTGAAGCCGCCGGCGAGGGCGGATTGGTAGGCCTTCTTGACCTGGGCCAGGATCTCGGTCTCGCCGATGATCCAAGAGTCGAGGCCGGAGGCGACGCGAAAGAGATGTCGCAGCGCGTCGGCGCCTTCATGCTCGTACAGCGACGACCGTATGTCGGCGCCGGCCCGGCTCGCGAACCACGCGCGCACGAGCTCGCGGCCGCGGCTCGGGTCGGCGCAGATCGCGAATATGTCCACGCGGCTGCAGGTGGAGAGGATGACGACCTCATCCAAGGGAACGAGAGCCTGCAGCTGCTTCAGGACGGAGGGGAGGTCCGTGGAGGAGACGACCGCCTTCTCCCGCGAGGCGACGGACGCGTTCAGGTGGTTGAGCCCGACGACGAACATCCGGTCTGAGGGGGTCATGCGGATATCGCGTAGCAACATTCCAGCCTTTGAATAATTATGTAGTATTTGTGGAGGGCTTGTCTAGATTCCGAAAATTACCTCGTTCGTCCCCGCAAGTGAGCCGGAGTCGCCCGCGAACCCTCTTTGGCAGAAGTGTTGCTAGAACATAAGCCATGACCAAACCCTCCTCCCATCCCGGTTCCCACCCCGGCTCACTTCCCGCTCCTTTCGACTTCTCCCAGGCGCCGCTCCTGGTCATATGGGAATCGACGCGCTCCTGCGCCTTGGCCTGCGACCATTGCCGGGCCGACGCGGACACCACCCAGCACCCCGACGAGCTGACCACCGCCGAGGGCAAGAAGCTCATCGATTCGGTCAAGGCGATGGGGACCCCGATCATGATCCTGTCCGGCGGCGATCCGCTCAACCGCAAGGACCTGGAGGAGCTGATCCGTCACGGCAAGACCGCGGGCCTGCGCATGGGCACCATTCCCGCCGCGACCCCCAATCTGACGCGCGAGCGCCTGGCCTCTCTAAAGGAGGCGGGCGTGGATCAGCTCGCTTTCAGCCTCGACGGCGCGACCGCGGCGTCGCACGACACCTTCCGCCGCACCCCCGGGGCCTTCGACACGGTCCTGCGCGCGGCCAAGCAGGCCCGTGAGCTGGACATACCGATCCAGATCAACTCCTGCTTCGGCGCCTGGAACTGGCACGAGTTCGACGCCGTGGCCGCGCTCGTGTCCACGCTCGACATCGCTTTCTGGGAGGTCTTCTTCCTGATTCCCGTCGGGCGCGGCGCCAAGCTCGGCGGCCTCACCCCGGCCCAGTTCGAGGAAGGCTTCGCCAAGCTGCGCAAGATGACGCAGGAGAAAACCTTCGTCGTCAAGCTCACCGAGGGCCAGCACTTCCGGCGCTTCGCGCTCCAGCAGGAGGCCTCCGCCGGCGCGGGCGTCGCGGCGCGCGTCGAGCACACCGTGGCCCGGCCCGCCAGCCTGCGCGCGGGCCTGCGCCTGCCCAAGCGCGCCGTCAACGCCGCCGACGGCTTCATGTTCGTCGATCATGTCGGCGACATCTGCCCCTCGGGCTTCCTGCCGGTGCGGCGCGGCAACGTCCGCGTCGACGACCTGGCTAAGGTGTACCGCGACGACTCGATGTTCCGCGAGCTGCGCGATCATTCGCTCCTGAAGGGACGCTGCGGCGTCTGCGAGTACCGCGAGGTCTGCGGGGGCTCGCGCTCGCGCTCCTGGGCGATCACCGGCGACATCTTCGCCGAGGATCCCTCCTGCGGCTACCAGCCCAAGGGCTACAAGCCCTGAATCGTCAGGGCGCGAGCTTGGCGCCCTCGAGAAGCACCGGGAATTTGTAGCCCGCGCCCATGTCCTTGTTGAGCGCGATCGTGCCCCGGACGGTGACGACCTTCCCGACCGCGAGCGTTTCCTTTGTCGTGACGGTCAGGTCGTGGTCGCCGGTCTTCGCGTCGCCCGTGCCGTCGCGCAGGTGAACCCAGTTGCGATCCATGACCTCGGGCGTGATCTTCATGACCTTGGCCCGGAGCAGGACCTCCTTGCCCTTCAGCTCGGCCCTCTGCGCATAGACTTCCGCGACGGTCCGCGCGTCGGGCCCCGAGGCCTTTTCGACCTTGATCGGGTCGAGGCCGGGAACCGTGACCGGGGCGCGGGGGGACTCCAGGGAGCCGAAGAGCATGCCGTCGAAGGTGCGCTTCAAGGTCTTGCTCTCGAAGGGCTGCCTGTTCGCCGAGACATAGACTTTGATCTTGGCGCCCTTGGCGAGCTTGGACCGGGGGACGGCGGCCCACTTCTCGCCCACGACGGTGTCGAGCCGGGCGAAGGTGTAGGTCCCGTCGTCGAGCGTCTCGAGAACGGTGCCGGTCAGTATGAGGGCGGCGGCGGGCCGCCCCAAGGCGAGGATGCTGACGAGGGCGAGCAAGGTCAAGCGCATGATGTCTCCTGTGGCCGTCGGCCCATCATATCAATACTCGGGCCCGCGGTCGCGAGTCGGAATGTTGCGTGGTGATGGATGCGGCGGAAGCCTCGCCCGGGGGGAGATTATGCTGGCCAAGGACATCATGCGCAAGAAGGTCGTCGCGGTGGAAAGCTGGCTGACCTTGCCCGAGCTCTCGAAGATCTTCGCGGAGAAAAGCATCAGCGGGGCGCCGGTCGTCGACGAGGCGGGCGCGATCCTCGGGGTCGTGTCCCAGACGGATCTCGTGCGCACGCGCCGGGAAGCCCCCGCCGGGGTTCCCTCCTATCATCGCGAGTTCGACGACACGGTCCGGGCCGCCGGCCTTCACTTCGAGGAATTGGACCGGACCCGCGTGGAGCAGATCATGACGCCGGGCGCGATCTCTCTCGACGAGATGACCCCGGTCGAGAAGGTCGCCAAGGTCATGATCGACAGCCACATCCACCGCGTCCTGATCACGAGGGGGGAGAAGCTCGCCGGGATCGTGACGACCATGGACCTGATGCGGGCGCTGATCACGCTCGCCAAGAGGCCCGCGCCGGCCCGCCGCCGGGCTCACGCCAAGTAGCCGCCGGGAACGCAAGCCCGTTCAGCGCCCGGCCGCGATGGCGATCGCCTTGGCGGGGCAGATCTTCGCGCATTCGCCGCAGCCGGTGCAGAGGGCGGCGTTGACGCCGGCGGAGAGCCCGACGGCGCTGACCGCGACGGCCTTGGGGCTCACGGGGCAGGCCTTGACGCAGCCGTCGCAGGGCCGCCCCTGGCCCATGAAGCAGAGCGCGTTGTCCACGACGGCTCGCGGGGGGCCCGCCGGGGCGGCCGCGCGCGCGGCGACGACGAGCCCTTTGGCGGCGGGCGAGACCAGGGACCCGGCCGTCGAGGCCAGCTGTTTGAACAGGGACTGAAAGAAGTCCCGGCGCGTGCAGGCGCCGCCGTCCTGATCCTCCGCTTTCATTTTGTCTGAGGCGCGTGGCACTGCAGGCATTGGTAGCGCGTCCCCGTCACCGTGCCGGTCAGGACTTCCTTCGTCTTCGGATTGGTGAAGTGCGAAGGGGGAACCTTCGTCGCCGTGTGACCGTCGCCGAGATCGGTCCCCTCGAGGTGGCAGTCGAGGCAGGCGTTGCTCCTGCGGGTGATGACGAGCCCCGTGATATCGTGCGGCACGAGAGGCGGCGCGCCGGGATAAGGACGAGGCAAGGGCTTCGTCGACCCGGGGGCCTGGTCGTTCCAGAGGTTCACGCCCGGCCGGCCTTCCTGAAGCCCTTTGTAGCGGCGCGCTTTCTTTTCCGCGGCGCCCGCGCCCACGGCGGCCGATAGGACGACGACGGCGAGGATCGGGAATTTCATGACGCCCTCTCGATGCGCACGGCGCATTTCTTGAAGTCCGCCTGCTGCGAGATCGGGCAATAGGCGTCGAGGGTCAGCTCGTTGATGAGGACGTCCTCGTCGAACCACGGGACGTACACCATCCCCTTCTGCGGCGTGACGCGCCCGCCGATCTCGGCGTGCACGGTCACCGAGCCGCGGCGCGAGGAAAGGCGGATCAGCTCGCCTCCCTTGAAGCCGAGCCGCGCGGCGTCGTCGGGGTGGAGGTTGGCGGTCGCGTGCGGATAAGCCTTTTGGAGGGGCGGCGCGCGCCGGGTCATCGTCCCCGAGTGCCAGTGCTCGATGACGCGTCCCGTCGACAGCCAGAAAGGATAATCGGCGTCGGGCGTCTCGGGCGGGGGCTCGTAGGGCCTCTGCCAGATCACGGCCCGGCTTCCGGAAGCCTCGTTGCCGTAGAAGCTGACGCCCGCGCCCTTGGGCACGTAGGGGTCGTAGCCCTCGCGGCAGCGGATGACGGTCTCCTTGCCGTCGACGACCGGCCAGCGCAGGCCGCGCGACGCGTGGTAGTCGTCGAACGGGGCCAGGTCGTGGCCGTGCCCCGCGCCGAAGCGCCGGTACTCTTCGAAGAGGCCTTTCTCGACGTAGGCGCCCCAGGCGGCGCTCGCGTCCGAGGCCTTGTGCCCCGCGGGGAGGTCCCGGCCTTTGAACGAGCGCCCGAACAGGTCGCCGTGGCCCATGCGCTTGGCGAACTCCAGGATCTGCCAGAGGTCGGATTTCGCCTCGCCCGGGGCGTCGACCATTCGGCGCCAGAAATGCGTCCGCCGCTCGGCGTTGCCGAAGGCTCCTTCCTTCTCCACCCACATCGCCGCGGGGAGCACGACGTCGGCTATCTCGGTCGATCGGCCTGGATAAACGTCGGAGACGACGATGAAGCGTCCGTCCTTCAGCGCGGCGTTGCGGTAGCGGTTGAGCTTGGGCGAGGACTGGAACGGGTTCGTCGTCATGCTCCAGAAGAACGTCACGTCGCCGTTGTCGAGGGCGCGCATCATCTCGATGGCGTTGTACGTGGGCTTCTCCGGGATCGTCCCGGCGGGCACGCCCCAGATCTCCTCCGCCTTCGCCCGGTGCGCGGGGTTGGCGACGAGCATGTCGGCCGGCAGGCGGTGCGTGAAGGTGCCGACCTCGCGGGTCGTGCCGCAGGCGCTGGGCTGGCCGGTCAGAGAGAAGGGCGCGTTTCCCGGCTCGCAGATCTTTCCGGTCAGCAGGTGCAGGTTGTAGACGAGGTTGTTGATCCAGGTGCCGCGCGTGTGCTGGTTCATGCCCATGGTCCACAGCGACATGACCTTGGTCTTGGGGTCGCCGTAGACGGCGGCCAGCTCCTCGAGGGCCTCCGGCGCGACGCCGCTGAGCTCCTGGACGCGCGCGGGCGTGTAGGGCTCGACGAACTTCCGGAACGCTTCGAGGTCCGAGGCGACGGGCTCGTCCTTGAATTTGAAGCCGTCCTCGAGGCCGTAGCCGATGTTCTCCTTGCCGCGCTTGAACGCGCAGTGCTCGGCGATGAAGGGCTCGTCGATCCGGCCGCTCTTGAGCAGGAGCCGCGCGATGCCGTTGGCGAGCGCCAGGTCGCTTTGCGGGGTGAAGAGGATCTCCTTGACCGCCATCTCCGAGGAGCGGTTGGACATCGTCGTCAGGTTGTAGAGCCGGGCCGCGGGGTTTTTCAGAAGCCGGTCCGTGATCTTGGCCCACAGGATCGGGTGCATCTCGGCCATGTTGGCGCCCCACAGGATGAAGGCGTCGGCATGGGCGAAGTCGTCGTAGCTGCACATCGGCTCGTCCATGCCGAAGGTCGTCATGAAGCCCGTGACGGCGCTGGCCATGCAGTGGCGCGCGTTGACCTCGAGGCTGTTGGAGCGCAGGCCGGCTTTCCAGAGCTTGGAGGCCGCGTAGCCCTCCCAGATGGTCCACTGACCCGACCCGAACATCGCCGCGGCCGACGGCCCCTTGGCCGCGATGGCCTCCTTGGCCTTGGCCGTCACGAGGTCCATCGCCTCGTCCCATCCCGACTCGGTCAGCTCGCCGCGCTTGTCGTAGCGGCCGTTCTTCTTGCGGATCAGGGGCTTGGTGAGGCGATCGGCGCCGTATTGGATGAACGGCAGGGCGTAGCCCTTCTCGCACAGCGTGCCCTGGTTGACGGGGGATTCGGGGTCTCCTTTGACCGCGACAACCTTGCCTTTCTCCACGCCCACCATGACGCTGCAGCCCGTCCCGCAGAAGCGGCAGGGCGCTTTGTCCCAGGTCAGTCCCGGAAGGAGCTCTTCGGCGCGCGCCTCGAAGGGATTGAGCGCGACGAGGCCGCCGCCGACCGTGACGGCGGCGACGCTCAGGCCGCCCCATTGAAGGAACTCGCGGCGCGTGATGCGGTCTTTCATGTTTTCTCCGGACTTAGAAGTTGAACGCCGCCTGGAAGAATCCCCAATCGCGGTCCCCGCGCGTCGTCGTCGCCTTCACGTACGAGCCCGCGAAGAAGCGCGACCAGCCGAACCACAGCGTGATGACCTCGCGGAATTTTCCCTTCACGTGCAGGTCGAGCTCGTTGCCGATGTCCTTGCCCGGAGCGCCGGTCGCCGAGCGCGCGATGATCGGCGCGCCCGTCGCGTCGTACCACGCGTCGAAGCTGTGGTGAAGGCGGAAGTGATGGAAGTCGGCCTGAACGCGCCAGTCGTCCTTGGGGTCGAGGGAGACGCTTCCCTTGAAGTCGTGGCCGTTCTTCCAGGCGAAGATGTCCTGGTAGCCCTGGTAGGCGTGGGCGAACGGATAAAGCGGGTCGAAGGTGGAGACCTTGTTGTCGGAGGGGTTGGAGTCGCCGCTGGCGAAGTCGTACTCCGCGCCTAAGCGGGGCTTGTAGGCGAGGTCGAAGGTGTAGCCTCCGGTCGCGGCCATCGCCCAGGCGCGCACGCGCTGGCCGGCGGTCCGTCCGAACTGCCAGTCGGCCTCGCCGGTGTAGTCGAAGCCTCCCGGCGCGCCCTTGAACCGGGCGCCGACCGTGCGGTCGCTGCGATTGCCCTGCGAGCCTTGCTCGTTGACGAGCGTCCCGTCGCGCTGGTCGCGGCCGAATATGTAGGCGTCGAACTCGTGCTTGGGGACCGCCTTGCAGGTCGCGTACAGGCCCCAGAAGTTGCCGTTGCGCTTGGCGACGTTGACCTCCTTGACGACGGTTTCGAAGAGGTCCACGGTGTAGTTCGAGCCGCGCCAACGCAGGCGCGCGCCGTCCCAGGCCCGGCCGACGTTGCTCCAGTCGAGAGGGCTGACCAGGCGCCCGTCGCCGTACTGCAGCTCCTGGCGCCCGACGCGCAGGTCGAGGGGCTCGGCGAAAAGGTCGAGGACGTCGGCATAGCCCTGGTGGAGGTCGAGGTTTTTCTCGTTCGAAGTCACCGCCGCTTCCGAGCCCCAGTTTCGGGAATCCTGAATCTGGATGAAGCCCTTGACGCCCTGGCCCGCGTCGACGCCGAGGCCGAGCCGGGTGCGAAGCGTGGTCAGGTCGTAGCCGCGGCGCTTGGCGGAGGCCGCGTAGCTCTCGACGTTCGTGGTCTCGACGCGGGCTCGGACCTGGCCGCTGAACGTGAACTTGGGGGGCTCGACGGCGGCGGAGGCCGCGGTCGCGACGATAAGGAACAGCGGGGTCAGGACGACCATGTATTTCTCCCTAAGCGTGAGGCTCATGATTGAAATTCGCGAGTTGCCGCGCCGCGCTCCCGGTAATTCGGATTCATATATCCGTTATTCTGAAGCAACAATGCGGCCACCGGTTCGCGGGTTCTAGCCGCCGATCTGGCACATCAAGCGCGGGCTCGCGCCCGGGGCCGGGAGGCGCGCGGCCATGCCGTGGCTCTCGGGCTTGGCCCGGACGGCGTCGCGGATGAGGGCCATGAGCGTGTCCGCGCCGGCGCCCTCGCGCAGAGGGGCGCGCAGATCCACGCCGTCGTCCCCGTCGAGGCAGGGGATCAATGCCCCGGTCGACGACAGGCGCACGCGGTTGCAGGAGCCGCAGAAGCCGCAGCTCAGGGCGCTGATGAAGCCGATCGTGCCGGCGGCGCCGGGCCTGCGGTAATAACGGGCGGGCCCGTGGCCGACGGGGCGTTGCTCCTGAGCGGCCGGCTCCAGGGGCCCCGCCTTGGCCATCATCTCGCCGAGAGGGACGCGGCGCTCCGGGGTGAAGAAGCCGGTCTCGCCCATGGGCATGAGCTCGATGAAGCGGACGTGAAGGGGCCTACCCTCGGTCAGCGCGGCGAAGGCCCCGAGCTCGTCGTCATTCATCCCTTTGGCCAGGACCACGTTCAGCTTGACCGGGGCCAGCCCGGCTTCCATCGCGGCCTCGATCCCCGAAAGAACGTCCTTCAAGCGTCCGAAGCGCGTGATCCGGGCGAAGCGCTCGGGGTCGAGCGTGTCGAGGCTGATGTTGACGCGGCCGAGGCCCGCGGCCTTCAATTCCCATGCCTGGTCCGCCAGCAGGACGCCGTTCGTGCTGAGCGAGAGGTCGTTGATTCCCGGTATCGAGGCCAGCCTCCGCACCAGCGCCGGCAGGCCGGGGCGCACCAGCGGCTCGCCTCCGGTGATGCGGATCTTGGACACGCCCAGGCGCGCGAAGCCGCCCGCCAGCGTCACGATCTCGTCGTCCGTGAGAAGGCCGGCGCTCGGGGCGAACCGCGGGGCCGGCTCGGGCAGGCAATAGACGCAGCGCAGGTTGCAGCGGTCCGTGACGGAGAGGCGCAGATAATCGATGGCGCGGCCGAAGCCGTCGCGCATCACGGCCGCAGCCCCTTAGC
>JAQTNG010000020.1 GCA_028714015.1 Elusimicrobiota bacterium
TGGCCATGTCGCTGTCCAAGGTCTACACCTTCGGGCCGACCTTCAGGGCGGAGCTGTCCACGACCCCGCGCCACGCCTCCGAGTTCTGGATGATCGAGCCGGAGCTCGCCTTCGCCGACCTCAAGGCTGACATGGGTCTGGCAGAGGCCTTCGTCAAGCACCTGATCGAGCACGCCTTCAAGCACTGCGCGCGCGACCTCCAGTTCTTCGATGAGCGCGTCGAAAAGGGCCTGCGCGCCAAGCTCGAGGCCGTGGCCAAGGCCGAGTTCGGCGTCATCGAGTACACCGAGGCCATTTCCGTGCTGGAAAAGGCCGGCCGCAAGTGGGACCATCCGATCTCCTGGGGCAAGGACCTGCAGACCGAGCACGAGCGCTACCTCACCGAGGAGTACGCGAAGCGCCCGCTCTTCGTGATCAACTATCCGCGCAGCTTCAAGCCGTTCTACATGTACTGCAACGACGACGAGAAGACCGTCGCCTGCATGGATCTGCTCGTGCCGCGCGTGGGCGAGCTCATCGGCGGCTCGCAGCGCGAGCACCGCCTGGACAAGCTCCTGGAGCGCATGAAGGAGACCGGGGTCTCCCATGAAACGTACTCGTGGTACGCCGACCTGCGCCGCTACGGCACGGTGCCGCACGCGGGCTTCGGCCTGGGCTTCGAGCGCCTGCTGATGTACGTCACGGGCATGGAGAACATCCGCGACGTCCAGCTCTGCCCGCGCGTGCCCGGCAACGCGAAATTCTAAAAGCTATTAGGACTTCCGAAACTGCTTTTGTGCCGGCCGCTTGCGGCCGGCCCACCGCGCCCCTCATTTTTTACCGAATTTTAACTGCCACTTTGGCAGGTTGAGGGAACTATTCGCCGGCAGTCAGCTCTTCTGAGGCGCGATCGGTAAATCCAGTTTGATGTGCAGCTCCTTGAGCTGCTTGTCCTTGACCGGCCCCGGCGCCTCGGACAGCGGATCGGTCCCCTTCTGCGTCTTCGGGAACGCGATGACCTCGCGGATCGAGTCCTCGCCGCAGAGCAGCGCGGTCAGCCGGTCGAGCCCCATGCCGAAGCCGCCGTGCGGCGGGGCGCCGAAGTCGAGCGCCGACAGCAGCAGGCCGAACTGGCGCTGCTGCTCCGTCGCGTCGAAGCCCATCAGGCCGAGAATCTTGCGCTGCATGTCGCCGTTGTGGTTGCGGATCGAGCCGCTGGCCAGCTCCACGCCGTTGAGCACGAGGTCGTACTGGTGGCTGCGCACCGCGCCGGGGTCCGTGTCGAGCTGGGGAACATCGGCGTCGAGCGGCCGCGTGAACGGGTTGTGCGCGAAGGTCCAGCGCTTCTCCTCGGCCTCCCACTCGAGCAGCGGGAAGTGCGTGATCCAGGAGAAGTGCCACGGCGTGGACGGCGCGGGCTTGAGCCGGGTGATGATCTCCTTGCGGATGGCCCCGAGCACGGTCGACGCGGGGATTTCCTTATCGGCCGCAAAAAAGGTCGTGTCGCCGGGCTGGGCGTTCGTCTTGGCCTTGATCGCCTCCAGGTCGGCGGGCGTCAGGAACTTTGCGATCGGCGTCTCCGGCCCCGTCGCGGTCCACTTGATCCAGGCGAGGCCCTTCGCTCCGTACACCTTCGCCACGTCGGTCAGCTTGTCGATCTCGGCGCGGGAATAGACGCTCGAGCACGAGATCGCGCGCACCACGCCGCCGTCGGCGATCGGGCCGGCGAACACCTTGAAGCCGCAGCCCTTGAGCTCGGAGGTCAGGTCCACGATTTCATACCCATAGCGCTGATCGGGCTTGTCGGAGCCGAAGCGGCGCATCGCCTCGAAGTAGTCGAGCCGGGGAAAGGGCGTCTGGAGGTCGAAGCCGATCGCGGCCGCGAAGATCGCCTTCATCATCCGCTCGCAGGCGGCGTGCACGTCGGCCTCCTCGACGAACGACATCTCGACGTCGATCTGGGTGTGCTCGGGCTGGCGGTCGGCGCGCAGGTCCTCGTCGCGGAAGGCGCGCGCGAGCTGCATGTACTTCTCGACGCCGGACACCATGAGGATCTGCTTGAAGATCTGGGGCGACTGGGGCAGGGCGTAAAAGGTCCCGGGAGTCATGCGCGAGGGCACGAGGAAGTCGCGCGCGCCCTCGGGCGTGGCCTTGGTCAGGCAGGGCGTCTCGATCTCGAGGAAGCCCTCGGAGGCCAGCGCGTTGCGCGCGGCCATCGCGATCGTGTGGCGCAGGGTCAGGTTGCGGAGCATGCGGGCGCGGCGCAGGTCCAGGAAGCGGTACTTGAGGCGGGTTTCTTCGTTGACCTGGATGTGCTCGTCGATCTCGAACGGGAGCACCTTGCAGGTGTTCAGCACGGTCACGGTGTCCGCGTTGAGCTCGATCTCGCCGGTGGACAGCTTGGGGTTCTCGGCGCCCTTGGGGCGCCGCTGGATGGTCCCGGAAATGCTCACGACGTACTCCGCTCCGAGCTTGGCGGCGGTCAGGAAGGCCTCGGCCTTCTCGGGGTGGACGACGACCTGGACGAGGCCGGAGCGGTCGCGCAGGTTGAAGAAGTACACGCCCCCGTGGTCCCGGCGCGAGTGGACCCAGCCCGCGACGCGGACCGGCTGGCCCTCGAACGTGGCGTCGAGAATTCCGGCGTCGTGGGAGCGCATGGCGTTGGACATCTGTTACCTCGGGGGGGTCAGGCTTCGATGCAGAGCCCCGCGAGCTTCTCAGGCGCGGGGATGGTATAACGGCCGTCATGCTGGGACACCAGCCCGGCGCGGCGCAGGGACGACAGGGCGCGCGTCAGGGGCTCACGGGTGGTGCCCACGACGTCGGCGAGCTCCTGCTGGGTGAAGCGCTCCTTGAGCACGAGTCCGCCGTTGCGGGCCTCGCCGGTGCGGCGGCCGAGGTCGAGCATGGCCTTGGCGACGCGGCCGAGGATGTTCCGGAACAGCAGCCCCTCGATCTCCTCGTTGGCGCGGTGCAGGCGCTCGCAGACGGTCTGCAGAAGGTACAGCGCCAGCTTCGGGTCGCTCGCGAGCAGGCGCTGGAAGTCCTTCTTGCGGATAACGAGCAGGCGCGAGGGCTCGACGGCCTGAGCCGCGGCGGTGCGCGTGGTGCCCTCGAGCAAGGACATCTCCCCGAAGAAATCCCCTTCTTTCAGATAGGCGAAGGTCTTGCGCTTCTTGGAGGCCGAGTTGGTGAAGATCTTGATGCGCCCGGACAGGACGATGTACATCGCGTCGGAGTCCTGGCGCTTGGCGAACACCGATTGGCGGGCGTCCAGGCGCATCTCCTCGGCCAGCCGGTAGACCTCGCTGAGGTGCTTCGCGCTCAGGGCCGACAGAAAGGGGATCTTCTTGAGGAGCTTGACGCCGTTCATGGAGAGGATATTAGCTTTCTTGCACGGGGGCGTTCAAGGCGGGTCCCCCCGCCGGGAGGCTTAGAGGCGCCAGGAAGACAGCGTCTGCAGCATCGCCGTGTCCGTGCTGTCGATCTTGAGCGGCGTGACCGAGACGAGGCCCTTGGAGACCACGCCGACGTCGGTCCCGGGCTCATCCACGCCGCTGACATGCCGGCCCGCGAGCCAGTAGTACTCCTGGCCGCGGGGGTCCGAGCGCCTGGTCACGTCGGTGCCGTAGATGCGGCGCCCGAGCTTCGCGGGGACGCCGGCCTTGTAGGCCTTGCCCGCTCGCGACGGGAAATTGACGTTGAGGCAGACGCCCTTCGGCAGGGCCTTCGCGAGCACCTGCTTTGAAAGCCGCTGCGCGAAGGCCCCCGCGGGACGATAGTCCTTGCCGTCGGGGTCCATCGAGAACGCGATCGCGGAAATCTTGAGGAGGGTGGCCTCCATCGCGGCGGCGACGGTTCCGGAATAGATGACGTCCTCGCCCAGATTGTATCCGTGGTTGATGCCCGACACGACGAGATCGACCTTGCCCTTCAATATTTCGAGAACTCCGAATCGAGCGCAGTCGGCCGGGCTCCCGTTGAGCGCGTACACGCCCTCGGAGTGCTTGCGGATGCGTATGGGCTTGTGGAGGGTCAGGGAGTGGCTGTCGGCCGAGCGCTCATGATCGGGCACGGACACGGTCACGGTGCCGATCCGCCGCATGGCGGCGATAAGGGCGGGCAGCCCCGGGCCGTTGATTCCATCGTCGTTGCAGACAAGAATTCTGGGTCGTTTCATATCACCAGCCGTTCGAGCGCGTCCACGAAGAGTGCCGTGGTTTTTTCCGCCGGAGGCAATCCAAGAGCGTCATACTTCGTTGCCGTGGGTGACTTTAACATATCGGCCAGCGCGGGGCCGAGGACGGTGGAAAGGTCCGTCTCGGGAATCCTCCTCGCGTTCCCCGCCCTTTCGAACACGCGGGCATTGGCGTCCTGATGATTCGCCGCCGCGTGAGGGTACGGAACCAGGATCGCCGCTTTCCGTTGAGCCGCGAGCTCCGCGAGCGTGCTCGCCCCCGAGCGGCACACGACGACGTCCGCGGCCGCGTAAGCGGACGCCATGTCGTCGAGATAATCGAGGACCGTCGCCGTCAGCCCGGCGGTCTTATAAGCGGCGAGGGTCGCTCCCGACCGCCCTTTCCCCGCGAGGTGGAGCACCTGGGCGCCGATCCCGGAGGTCTTCATCGCCGTCGGGACGCTCATGTTGATCGCCTGCGCCCCTTGCGAGCCGCCGAACACGAGTATCGTCGGTTTCGCCGGGTCGAGGCCGAGCGCGCGCCTGGCTTCCCGCGCGTCCTTGAGCCCATATAACGCCGGCCGTATCGGAGTCCCCACGATGTCGCCGTCGCCGCGGGCCGGAGGGAGCCCCCAAAAAAGAGACGCCCCGAACCGGAGCGACGCGGCGTTCGCGAGCCCCAGTATCGCGTTCGATTCGTGCAGCGCGATCGGTATTCCCCGCCGCCAGGCCGCGTACGCCGCCGGGAAGGTCAGGTACCCGCCCATCCCGACGACCAGATCGGGCTTGAAGTCCCGCGCGACGCGCGACAGCAGGCGCAGGCTCGACAGCAATTTCGCCGCGAAGACGATCAGCTCGGGACCGATCCGCCTCGGCAGCCCGCGCAGATCCACCTCGAGGCACGCGAGCCCGGCGGCGTCGAGGCGCTCCTTCGCGGGATCGTCCTTCTTCACGTAGCAGCGGCTCCCAGCCGCGGGCCTTCAATTCCTGGGCGGCCACGAGGCCGGGGTAAAAGTGGCCCCCCGTCCCCCCCGCGGCGATGAGGACGCGCTTCACTTCAACGACTCCGCGCGCGTCTGCCTCGAGATGTTGAGGAGCACGCCCACGCCTATCATGGTGGAGAGCAAGGATGAGCCGCCGTACGAGAAGAACGGCAGCGGGATGCCTTTCGTGGGAAGGAGCCCGATCGACATCGCGATGTTGAAGAAGGCCTGCAGGACGATGGAGAAGCATATGCCCGAGGCGAGCAAGGTCCCGAACAGGTTGGGAGCGGCGCGCGCGATCCTGATCCCGCGGATCAGGATGGTCGCATAGAGCGCGAGAATGGCGGCCGCGCCGAGGAGGCCCAGCTCCTCGCAGACGACCGGGAAGATGAAGTCGGTGTGCGGCGTCGGCAGGTATAGAAGCTTGAGCTTCGAGGCGCCGAATCCCTTGCCGGTCCAGCCTCCCGAGCCGACGGCGAGTATGGATTGGGACAGCTGATAGCCCGCGCCCTTGATGTTCTCGAACGGGTGGAGAAAGCTGAGGAGGCGGGCGCGGCGATAAGGCTTGCGCCACAGCTCCTCCGCCACGATCGGCGCGGCCAGCGCCAGCGCTCCGAAGAGGGCCTTCACGCGCGCCCCCGCCACGAACAGCATCAGCACGGCGACCGTGAACATCAGGGCGGGCGTGCCGAGGTCGGGCTCCATGCCGATGAGGACGAGCATCACGCCGACGACGGCGATCGGCAGCGCGATTCCCTGGAGGAAGCCGCCCAGCTTGCTGTGCTTCTTGTCGAGGTAGGCGGCGAGAAAGAGGATCGAGGTGAGCTTGGCGAACTCGGCCGGCTGGAGGCCGATGGGCCCGAGGCGGATCCAGCGCTTGGCTCCGGCCACCGACGGAAAGAACAGCGCCGCGGCGAGGGTGAGGCAGGTCACCGCGAAGATCGGCATGACCCACTCGCGCAGGCGATTGTAGTCGAGCCGGCTCATCGCGCCCATCGCGAAGATCGAGACGACGGCCCAGATGAGCTGGCGCTGGAAGAAGTAGAGCGGGCGGCCGAGGCTTTTCTCGGCGTAGATGGCGCTCGCGGAGTAGACCATGACGACTCCGATGAAGAGCAGCGCCATCGCGGCTCCGAACAGAGCGTAGTCGATCGGCGCGCGCCGGCGGGCGGAGGTCCGTTTTTTCACTTCGCCTTCGCCGCGGCCGCCACGAGGGCCTTGAACCGCCGGCCCCGCTCCTCGAAGTCCTTGAACTGGTCGAAGGACGCGCAGGCGGGAGAGAGGAGAAGCGCGTCGCCCCTCTCTGCGATCTTGAGCCCGGTCTCGACCGCGGTTTCGAGGCTCCCGCAGGGGAAGATCGGCACGAGGCCCGAGAGGTCCTCCTCGATGCGGCGCGAGGCGGCGCCGATGGTCAGGATGCCCTTCACCGTCTTCTCGATCCACGGCTTGAGCGGCGTGTACGGGAAGCCCTTGTGCAGGCCGCCGAGTATGAGCAGGAGGCGCTTGCCGCCCGTCTCGTGGGCCTTGAGCGCCACCAAAGTCGAGTCCACGTTGGTGGCCTTGGAATCGTTGATGCAGGCTATGCCCCGCAAGACGCCGCACGGCTCGAGGCGGTGTTCGACTCCCTTGAAGGCCGCAAAGGCCTTCTGGATCGCGGCGGGCTTGAGGCCCCTCGCCAAGGCCAGCAGCCCCGCCGCCATCGCGTTCTCGAGATTGTGGCGGCCGGGGAGACGGGGCGCGACGAGCGCCAGCTCCTTCTTGGAGCCCGGAAGCTTGAAGCGGAGCTTGCCCCCCTCTTCCCAGGCGTGGACGTTGATTCCTTTCGTCCCGAAGTAAAGTCGTTCCGAAGGACACTCGCGTGAGAGCTTAAAGACCGTCGGATCGTCGGCGTTGAAAATACAGGCGTCTCCGGGACCTTGCTCCCGAAAGACCTTGGCCTTGGCTTCGAGATACGCGGCCATGGACCCGTGATGATCGAGGTGGTCGGCGGTGACGTTCAGGATCGCCGAGGCGCGGGGCTCGAAATGCGCGGAGTCCTCGAGCTGGTAGCTGGAGCACTCGAGGACGATGACGTCGGTGGGCTTCGACGCCGGGGCGACGGCGGAGACCGGGATGCCGATGTTGCCGGCCAGAAGGGCCTTGCGGCCGCGCGGGAGGCCGGCCTTGAAGATCTCCCAGGTCAATTGCGTGGTGGTGGACTTTCCGTTGGTGCCGGTGATCGCGACCACGGCCTTGGCCTTGGAGAACGCCAGGGCGATCTCGAGCTCGCTGAAGACCGGAATATTCTTCTCGGCGAGCGCCTTGAAAATGGGAAGGTCGGGTTTCAACCCCGGGCTTTTGACGACGAAGGCGCACTTGAGAAGACGATCGGAGTGGCCGTTCCACTCCCATTTTACCGCCTTCGGCAAAGATTTCAGGATCGGCGTCAGTTCGGCCTTCGGCCGGGAATCGGAGCCGAGGACTTTGAAGCCTTTTTTAGCCAGCAGGCGCGCGACCGACTGGCCCGAACGCCCCAAACCTAAAACGCCGGCCAGCTTCCCCTTTTTAAAGGCTTTGGGATCGAACGCCTTCATCGCAGTTTCAGCGAAGCGAGCGCGGCGAGCATCAGCACGATGCTGACGATCCAAAATCTCACGGTGACCTTGGGTTCCGCCAACCCCCCGAGCTCGAAGTGGTGGTGGATCGGGGCCATGCGGAATATGCGCTTGCCCCCGCGCAGCTTGAAGGACGCCATCTGCAGGATCACCGACAGCGTTTCAAGGACGAAGACGCCCCCGATGATCGGCAGAAGCAGCTCCTGCTTGACGCACATCGCCACGACGGCGATGACGCCGCCGAGAAACAGCGAGCCGGTGTCGCCCATGAAGATCTGAGCCGGATAGGCGTTGAACCACAGAAAGCCCAGGCAGGCGCCGATGAGGGCCGCGAGGTAGACGGAGATCTCGCCCGCGCCCTCGACGTGGACGATGCGCAGGTAGTAGGCGAGCTTGACGTTGCCGGCGACGTACGCGAGCACGGCGTAGGCGAGCGCGCAGAACATGACCGTGCCCGCGGCGAGGCCGTCGAGTCCGTCGGTCAGGTTGACCGCGTTCGAGGAGCCGACGACCATCAGAACGGCGAGCGCGAAGTAGAGCACGCCCATGTCGACGAACAGCTCCTTGCCGTACGGGATGTTCAGCATCGTGGCGAACGAGCCGTTCGGCGGCCGCACGGCGAGGTAGGCGGTCACGCCGAGGCCGACGACCACCTGGATCAGGAACTTGGCCTTCGAGGGCGCGCCCTTGGAGTCCTTCTTGATGAGCTTGAGGTAGTCGTCCCAGAAGCCGATCGCGGTCAGGCACATCGTGACGGACAGGAGGAGCCAGGTGAAGCGGTTGTCGGGGCGCATCCACAGAAGCGTCGAGGCGACGACGGCGAGGAAGATCAAGGCGCCTCCCATCGTCGGCGTGCCGTGCTTGGACAGGTGCGACTGGGGGCCGTCGGTCCGCTGCATCTGCCCGACCTTGCGCTCGCGCAGGGCGCGGATCAGCGAGGGCCCGAGCAGAAGGCTGACGCCAAGCGAGGTCACGGCCGCGCCCCCGGCGCGGAAGGTGATATATTGAAAAACATTGAGCGGCCCGAACAGGTCGCGGAGCTGGTAGAGGTAATAGAGCATGTCAGATCGCCTTGGCGAGCTCCTCGAGCCGCATCGCGCGCGACGCCTTGAACAGCACGGCGTCCCGGGGAGTCAGCGCGGATTTGATTCCTTGTATCCACGACTTCGCGTCGAGCGAGTGCTCGGCCGGGAAGCGCGGCTTGGCGGCGGACAGCGCATCGGCCGCGGCCCTCATTTCGGGGCCGGCCAGATAGACGGCCTTCAGGTCGAGCGTGGCGAGCCATTCGCCGAGTTCCTGGTGATACCGACGCGAATCCGGGCCCAGCTCCTTCATGTCTCCGAGGACGAGCGTCTTCGCCCGATTCTTGAATTCCTCGCAGAAGGCCTCGATCGAGGCTCGCATGGACGCGGGGTTGGCGTTGTAGGCGTCGAGCACGAGGGAAGCCCCGCTGGGGTGCGGCAGCGGCTCCTGGCGCAGCATGCCGGGAGCGTGCGCCTCGAGGCCGGCTCGGATCGCGTCGGGCGCCAAGCCCATCGCCCAGGCGGCCGCGGCGGCGCCGGCGGCGTTGTAGCGGTTGAACACGCCGAAGGCGCGCAGCTTCACCGTAAGGCGGTGGCGGTCTATAATGAGGCTGTCCTTCCCTTCAATCCGCACCTTGCAGTTGGTGCCCATGCCGTAGGTCACCGCGCGCGAGCCGAGCCGCGTCTCGAGCGCG
This sequence comes from Elusimicrobiota bacterium, assembly GCA_028714015.1. GTDB lineage: Bacteria > Elusimicrobiota > Elusimicrobia > UBA1565 > UBA9628 > GWA2-66-18. The sequence goes on from JAQTNG010000020.1 coordinate 9,451, forward strand.
GCCAGCCAGGGGTCGTCCGCGTTGATCACCGCCGCGCCGTCCTCGGGCAGGACGGCGACGATTTCCGAATTCGTCTGGAAGGTGGTCTCGATCGTGCCGAAGCTCTCGAGATGGTCGGGGCCGATGTTGGTGAGCAGGGCGACGGTCGGCTGCGCGACGCGCGCGAGCTCCTCGATCTCCCCCTTGCGGCAGGCGGCGAGCTCGAAGATGCCGTAGCGGTGCTCGGGAAGAAGCTCGAGCACCGACAGCGGCACGCCGATCTCGTTGTTCCAGTTCCCGGGCGTCGCGCACACGGGCCCGACCTGGGCGCAGATGGACTTGAGCATCTCCTTCGTGGTCGTTTTCCCATTCGAACCGACGATGCCGGCGACGGGTATGTCGAAGCGCTTGCGGTGAAAGTGAGCGAGGGCCTGGAGGGCCTTCAGCGTGTCGGGCACTTCGACGACGTGCGGGGGCCGCGGCGCATCCTTGGGCAGCTTGCCTTCGGCGACGATCCATCCGGCCGAAGTTTTGGCGAACGCCTCGGTGAGAAGCGCGTGCGCGTCGATCCGCTCGCCGACAAGCGCCCAGAACGCCTGCCCCGGCTTCAGGTTCCTCGTGTCGGTCGTCAGGGAGTCGATGGGCGTCGTGGCGGCGCCGTGCGTCAGGCGTCCGCCCGCCGCGCGCGCCAACTCTCCCCAGGTTAAATCGAGCTTCATAGGTTTAAAGACTTCAAAGCCGAGCGCGCGACGTCGCGATCATCGAACGGTATCGTGCGATCGGCCAATATCTGGCAGTCCTCGTGGCCCTTCCCGGCGATCAGCACGACATCTCCGGCGCGGGCCTCCGCGATCGCGACCGCGATCGCTTCCGCGCGATCCATTATCATCTTATAATTTTGGAGGTTCGCGCCGCGAACCCCGGCTTCGATGTCCTGCAGGATCGACGCCGGGTCCTCGGAACGGGGATTGTCGCTGGTGAAGATCGCGCTGTCTCCGCCGCGGCACGCGGCAATGCCCATCGGTCCGCGTTTGGTTTTGTCGCGGTCGCCTCCGCATCCGACGACGGTGATGATGCGCTTGTGGGGCAAGGACCGTATCAGGGCAAGAATCGCCTCCAGGGCGCTGTCGGTGTGGGCGTAATCCACGAACACGTGAAAGTCTTGTCCTTCCGATATGGATTCCAGTCTTCCCGGCACCGCGCGAAGCTCGGCAATTCCGTTGAATACATGTTCCGGCTTTGTCGTTAATCCGAGCATGGCGGCGGCAGCCGCCATGGCGTTCTCGACGTTGTGGCGTCCCGGGAGACGCAGGTGGGCGTCATACCGTTTGCCCCGGAAGGTTACCTCAAATGCCGTTCCGTTTAAATCCGCCTTCACGATATTCCCTTTGAGGTCCGTCGCGGCGTCGGTCAGGCCGAAGCGTATGATCTCGCAGTCGACGGCCTTTTTGACCAATAAGTGCGCCCGCGGGTCGTCGAAGTTCAGCGCCGCGACCTTCGGCGATTTCTTATTGTCGGCCCGCGCCAGCAGGTCGAACAGCCTCGCTTTCGCGTCGAAGTACGCGTCCACGGTCTTGTGGAAGTCGAGGTGGTCCCGCGTCAGATTCAAGAAAATCGCCGCGTTGAAGTCGATGTTTTCGACGCGCTTCAGCGCGAGGGCGTGGGAGGAAACCTCGAGGAGCCCGTGCGTGGCGCCGCCGTCGCGAAACCTGGCCAGAAGCTTCGTCAGCGTCAGCGAGATCGGCGTCGTATTGACGGACTTCCCGATCCGTTCGCCGTTGAGCCGGCTCTCGATCGTTCCCGCCACGGCGGGCCTTCCCCCGGCCGCCTTCACGATGGACTCGAGCAGGTAGGTGGTCGTCGTTTTGCCGTTGGTCCCCGTCACTCCGACCATGGTCATCGCGCCCGACGGATGGCCGTAAAACTCGTCGGAGATTCCCGCCATCGCGCCCGCCACGTCGGACACCTGTACCCACGTCCCCCGCATCACGGCCGGCGGAGGCGGCGGTTCGAGCTCGCTGACGACGGCCACGGCGCCGTTGTCCAGGGCCTCCTTCGCATGCCTGTTCCCGTCGGTTTTGGCGCCCGGCATCGCGAAGAACAGGTCCCCGGCGACCACTTCCCGGGAGTCGTGCCTCAGCCCGGCGATCTGCACGTCCACGGAACCGGCCACGCGCCGCGCGGCCGCGGCGCGAAGCAGCTCGGCGAGCGTCATCGGGCCCTCCTAGCGCCTCGCCGTCGCGAGGGAGGGATCGGCGGGACGGTCGGGCGGCAGGCCTTCGAGCGCCAGCAGGCGGCTGCCCACGCGGGCGAAGATGGGCGCGGCGATCAGGCCGCCGTAGTAGGCGCCTTTCGGCTCGTGCAGGACGACGAGGATCGTCCATCTCGGCGCGGAGGCGGGAAGGAAGCCCGCGAAGGAGGCCGTGTAAGCCGTCGCCGAGTACTTGCGGGTCAGGGGGTCGATCTTGTGCGCGGTGCCGGTCTTGCCCGCGGCTCGATATCCGGGGATCTTCGCGTTGACCGCGGTGCCGCGGTCGACGACGCCCTCGAGCATCGCCGCGACCTCGCGCACCGCGCGCTCGGACGCGACGCGGCGGACCTTGACCGGGGGCTTGCCGTCGGCGATCATCTTCGGCTCCCACAGCGTGCCGCCGTTGGCGATCGCGGAATACGCGCCCAGCATCTGCAGGGGGCTGACCGCCAGGCCGTAGCCGTAGGAGGAAACGGCCAGGCCGACTTTGGTCAAATCCGAGAGAGGCTTGAGCTCGCCGGCGCTCTCGCCGGGCAGCGGCGCGCCGGTCTTGGCGCCGAATCCGAACGCGCGGGCGAGCCGGTAGAAGCGCGACGCGCCCACCCGCTCGACGACCTTGGAGATGCCGATGTTCGACGATTTCTCCAAGATCTGCGCCAAGGTCATGTCCCCCTCCGGCTCGTGGTCCGTGATGGTTACTCCGGAGGTGAGCTGATACTTACCATGCTCGCCGTTGAACGTCTCGTCCGGGCGCACGATGCGGTCGTCGACGGCGGCGATCGCGGTGACGACCTTGAAGGTCGAGCCCGGCTCGAAGGCATCCTGGACGAGAGGGTTCCGAAGGGGATTCGGGGGCCACGCCGCCAGGGCCAGGATTTCGCCGTTGCGCGGGTCCTGGATCGCGACGCTGCCTTCCTTGAACTGGCCCTTCTCCCCGCCCTCGCGCAGGGCCTCCTCGGCGAGGAATTGGACGGTGCGGTCGAGGGTCAGGCGCAGGGGCTCCGGGCTTTCGCCGGTATCCGAAACGCTCTTGTAGATCGATCGGCCCTGGCCGTCGCGGATCACTTCCATGCGGCGCGCGCGGCCGCTCAGGCGCTTGTCCTGCGACAGCTCGAGGCCGGCGAGGCCCCGGCCCTCGGCGCCGACGAGGCCGAGCACGCCTCGCGCGAGGTCCCCGTTGGGGTACACGCGATCCTGCGCGGGCACGAGGCCCAGGCCCTCGATCCGCGCCTCGGTGAGCTTCTGGAACTCGGCCTGGGTCATGCGCGTCTTGATCCAGGCGAATCGGACGGCGGCTCGGGTCTTGCGCGCGATCTCCGAGGCGGGAAGCTGGAGGAGCGGCGCCAGCTTCGCGCCGAAGGCGTTCGGATCCTTGACCATCGCCTTGTCCACGAAGCAGGACCACGACGGGATCGAGCGCGCGAGCACCCGCCCTTGGCGGTCGAGGAGATCGGCGCGCGGGGCCGCTTCCTGGGCGGTGCGCGCGAATTCTCCCGACGCGCGCGTGGAGAGGTTGTCGTGCCGCAGGACCTGGAGATAGGCGAGGCGCGCGCCGAGAGGCAGGAGGGGCGCCATCGCCATCGAGGCGGCGACCGTCAGTCGAAGTCCGAGATCCATGAGGTCGTTCTCAGCTGCGCAAAGGGCCGACGAGCGGCAGGCGAGCCCACAGGCGGGGCAGGAGGCCGGCGGTCGCGCCGGCGCCGCTGGACAGCGAGCGCAGCGAACCGGGCGAAGCGGGGATCATGCCGAGCTTGGTGCCGGCGCGCGCGGCGAGGGCCGCGGGAGCCAGGGATTCGTCGACTTTAAGGCGAAGGTCCGCGACGCGGCTGCGCAGGGCGCGGGCCTCGCGCCGGGTTGATTCGACCCGGTAGCCGATCCGGGTGGCCTGAACGTGCTGCCAGCACAAGAACAGGAAGAGGGCGCCCAAGCCCGCGAACTTCGCGACCCGTCGTGGATCGAATCCCATGAGCGCGTCCATCATACCATGTTCCTTTCGCAAGAGTGAGGGGCGGGCGTCCCCGCCGAGAGGGACGCCCGCCCTTATAGTTGGCGGCTCCCCCCCGCCGAGAGAGGAGGCCGCCTAAATCGGGCGGCTCTCCCCGCCGAGAGAGAGGCCGCCTTTAACTGCGGATCGGGTGGTAAGGCAACCATATCCACCCGATCCAAAAAACTTCGAGATCGTTGGGACGGCCCTTCCCCGCCGAGAGAGAGGGCCGTCCCGTTATCGATGGCGAGCGCCCCGCCGAGAGGGCGCCCGCCAAATCCTATCGAGGGCTATCGAGTCCCTCCCTTGCCCTTCAAGAAAACGCGCCGCCACACATAGCCGGGGGTGTTGATCTTGCCCACCGGGGAGACCGCGACGGTCTGCCGGCGATCGAGGAGGAAGGACACCGTGGTGTCCAGCTTTCTCAAGGCCGACATCGCGACCGTCGAACCGCTCAGGAACGAATTGCTTTTCATCAGCGTGGTCCCCCTATCGCTTCTTTTCAATAACCCGCAGTTTCGCGCTGCGGGAGCGAGGATTGCGCGCGATCTCTTCCGCGGTCGGGGCGATCGCCGACTTCGCGTCGCCCTTCCCGAGATATGCGCACGACCCTTGCGCGACGAACGAAGCGAAAACGTTCTTGACGATGCGGTCCTCGAGCGAGTGGAAGGTGATCACGCACAGCCTTCCGCCGTTCTTGAGGTAGGGCACCACCGCCTCGAGGCCGCGCGTCAGCGCCTCGAGCTCCTGGTTGACCGCGATGCGCAGGGCCTGGAAGGTCCGGGTCGCCGGGTGATGCCCGGTGCGCGGCACGACGGACTCCACGCAGGCGGCCAGCTCCAAAGTGGTGGTCAGCGGCTTTTTCGCGCGCCGCGCCACGATGGCGCGCGCGATCTTGTCCGCCTCGGGCTCCTCGCCGAACTCCTTCAAAAGCATCGCGATCTGCTCGGCGGGCCAGCGGTTGACGATCTGCTCGGCCGTCAGGCCGGAGTCGGGCCCCAGGCGCATGTCGAGGGGGCCCTCGCGCATGAACGAGAAGCCGCGCGAGGGCTTGTCGAGCTGCAGCGAGGAGACGCCGAGGTCGAACAGCGCGCCCGTCAGCGGGAAGAAGCCTTCCTTCTCCAAAACGGAGCCCAGGGAACGGAAGTTCGAGCGGACCGAGTGGAATCTTCCACTGTGGGCTCCGAGCCGGTGACCGGCTTCAGCGAGCGCCTCCGGATCCGCATCGAGACCAAGTACCTTTCCCTGGGCCGAAAGCGTGTTGAGGAGCGCCTCGGAATGGCCGCCGAGACCGAGGGTGGCGTCGAGGTACAGCCCCCCCTTGTCCGTGACGAGGCGCTCCAGCGTTTCCGCCAGAAGAACCGGCTCGTGCGTGTAGCGGCTCTCTTCCAAGATCATATCTCCAGGCTCTTCCCGATCTTCTTGTACGCCGGGGCGATCGTCGACTTCTCGTACGCCGCCCAGCGCTTCGCGTCCCAAATCTCGGCGCGGTTTCCCGCTCCCTGCACCAGCACGTCGAAGCGGAGCCCCGCGTGATCCTTCAAGTACTGTGGAATTAAGACGCGGCCCTGGGCGTCCGGCTCTACTTCGACCGCCTCGGAGAAGAACTTGCGCTTGAACGCCCGCTCCTGCTCCTTGTCCGGCATCGAGAACATCTTCAGATCGTCCGCGAGCATCTTCTCCCACTGCGCCGGCAGGAACAGGTACAGGCAGCCGTCCATGCCGCTCGTCAGGTAGAAGCTGCGTCCCTTCTCCTGCGCCAAAGTCTCCCGGTACTTCGGAGGAACCGCGAGGCGGTTCTTCGGATCGAGCGAGTAGTCGTAACGGCCGATTAAGAGGGCCATTATTTCCCACCTTCTCCCACTCGCTTGTTATTCTTCACCACTTTTCCCCACCGGGAACGTGAGTATAGAGGACTCATGTGTTTCTGTCAAGTGACGATTTTTTGACGAGTCGTTTTCTCGTCGAGAAACAGGCCGAAAATAATCGCGATTTCGCGGCGCGCTTTATTTATTTTTTCGCAGACTCGCGCGCGGCGCGTGAGACTTATGCTGGCCGGGTCGGGGAAATGATCCCCGCCGGGGACGGGCGGGATTGACCCGCCCTCCGGGGTCTGTCCGCGACGTATGAAGAACTCTTGTCGCGGCAGACCCAGGCCGCCGGCGGAGATCATTTCCCCGCCCCGATAATCCCAGTCTCGCGCTCCAGCGATCAATCGTGCGATACGCCGAGGCGCGGCGGCGAACTCATGCCCGATGGGGCCTGGGGTCCGCCGCGACAAGAATCTTTTATTCGTCGCGGACGGACCCCGGAGTGAGGTTAATCCGAACGTCCCCGGAGGGCATGAGTTCGCCGCCGCGCCGTCGCGCGTCTCGCGCTATTGTGAGCCGGCTTTCGCCATCTGCGAACGGGAGAGCTCGTAGCGCCACGCGTGCTCGAGCGCGACCATGCGCGTGTACGGCGCGCCGTACGCGCGGTACAGGGCCTCGGGCGCGGGACGCCCGTCGCGCAGGTGCGCGGAGAATTTGTAAAAGGACGAGCGGTACTGCGTGCGGATCAGGAACCGCACGACGCTGTAGCACTGCGCGTACCAGAGCCGGACCTTGGCGTCGGGCCAGCCCGCCGTCGAGGTGACGGCGGTGAGCTTGTCGATCGGGAAACCGTCCCCCCCCTCGAGAAGCTGGAGGTTCTCGCGCAGCCAGTTCGGCGCGGCCAGGCCGCGCTCGACCTGGACCAAGGTCGCCATCCCTTCCGACAGCCAGAGCGGGTCGGTCGTGCCGTCGAGGAAGAAGCTGTCGAAGTAGATGTGCGTCAGCTCGTGCGCGACGATGCCGGGAAGCTCTTCGCTTTAATAGACGTAGAGCTTGCGTTTGCCGACGGAGCTCGCCCCGCCCGACCAGGCGGGGCGGCCCGTGACCCGCCGATACGTGTCCTGATTCTTGAAAAGAAAAATCGTCGTGCGCTCGCTGTTCGCCCAGGGCGTGAACGGCGCCAGGTCGAGCATCAGGTTCGAGTGCAGGCTCTCGATGAGCTCGATGAAGCGATCCGAGGCCGGGTATTGCTCGGCGAACACGGTGAAGTGGCGCGAGGCGCTGCGTACGAAGCCCGCGGGCGTGGGCATGTCGGCCGGCGAGGTCCGGTCCTCGCGCGAATACGGCGCGCGGCCGCGCGCGGCGGGCCCGATGGGCGCGACGTCGGGGTTCGAGGCCACGGCGCGGCGGCCGCCCGACGGGGCGGGGCCGACATATTCGGGGGACGCAATGACTTTGGGCCCCGTGTCCGCCGCAGGCGGGACGTCGGGCGGCGCCGCCCCGGGATTGACGGCGAGATCGGCTGGCGAGACGGCCGGCGGCAGGATCGCCGGCGGAGGCGGCGGCAGGGCGGCCGGGGCGTAGGCGGTGGTCTCCGCCGGCCTCACCGAGGCGAGGGCGCCCTCGTCCGACGCGGGCGCGCTGGGCGCGTGCTGCGCCGCGGTGTACGGCGCGATGCGCTTCATCTTCGCGATGTCGCGCTCTTCTTCTCCCAGGTACTGATAGACCATCACCCCCCAAAGGCTGATGACGAGGACCCAGATGAGCACGCGGAGGCGTAAAAGGACGTCCACAGGGTTAGTTTAGCCCCTCCGCGCAGGTTTCTCCACCCCGGGGCCTACCCGCGGTTGGAGTCGCGCAGGCGCAGGGCCGTCTGGGCCAGGCTGTGCACGAACAGCGAGAAAATGACGATGAACAGGGCTTGAGAGAGGGCCATGCCGAGGAATTCCATCTCGAGGCTCCGGTTCTGCCGATACCAGTAGATGAGGATCATCGTGCCGGAGCTGACAAGCGCGCAGAGAACGGTTTCCAGCCGGCTCGTCGTGAGCGCGGCCGCGGTCGGGGCCACGACCAGAAGCAGCCACATCGGAGACCAGTACGGGTAGAGGAGATAGAAAAGGAGCGCGGCCCAGACGTAGTTGAGCCAGACCTGCATCTGGCGGAAGCGGCCCGCCCAACCGACCCAGCGGTACTGGTTCTTGCCGACCCACCAGTTGACGGTGATGTCGGCGACGAGGATTCCGATGGCGAACATCGGGATCCTCAGGCCGGTCGCGTCGAACGCGTCGGCCCGGAAATAGACCGCCATGACGATGAGCGCGAGCGCGAACGGCGTGAAATACCGGTTCAGCATCTGCATCGGTCAATTCTCCTTGCGCTTGAACAGGACCAGGCGCCGGTCGCGCGCTTCGTTCGGACGGCGATAAGGGCAAGACTTTAGCACTGTGGCCCCCGCCGCGGCCATAGCCTTGGCGAGGACCGGCTCGGCCGGGTCCGGCTCCTCCGTCTGAAAGGCCGCGAAAATCCCCTTCGGGCCGAGCATCGGCCAGGACAGGCGCAGCGCCTCGGGAAGCTCCGCCAAGGCGCGCTCGATCACGGCGTCGTGATCGAGCTCATAGGCGGTGAGCGGCGAGCCCGAGCCGGCGCGGCGGTTGAGGACGCGCAGGCCCCTGAGGCCGGTGCGCGTCGCGGCGGCGTTGAGGAAGCGATACTTGCGCTCCACGGACTCCATCAAGGTCACCTGGGCGTCGGGCCAGGCGAGCTTGAGCACGATGCCGATGAAGCCGGCGCCGGAGCCGAGATCGAGTATCCTCGGCGAGGGAGGCAGGAGCGGCCGCAGGACCGAGACCGCGAACACTCCGTCGGCCGCGTGCTTGAGGACCAGGTCGTCCCAATCGGCGTCGGCGGTCAGGTTCACGCCTTCGTTCTTCTCGCGCACGAAGCCGAGGTAGGAGGAAATCTCCTCGAGCGCCGCGGCGTTGAGCGGCTCCCCCCAGGAGGCCGCGGCCGCGGCCAAGCGCTCGAGCGCGGGGGCCTTCATTTCGCCCGGGCGTGAACCCAGAGGATCTGCAGGTCGGACGGCGTCACGCCGGGGACGCGCCCGGCCTGGCCGAGCGTGCGCGGGCGCAGGCGCGAGAGCTTTTGGCGCGACTCGTTGGTCAGCGCGCCGATCGCGGCGTAGTCGAGGCCGGCGGGGATCTCGACGAGCTCGGCGGCTTTCAGGCGCTCGGCGGAGCCGCGCTCCCGGCTGATGTAGGGCTCGTAGGAGGCTCGTATCTCGCGCTGCTCGCGGACCTTCGCCATGGACCAGGGCGACAGCTCCGCGTCCGAAGACTCCCCCGCGCCGAGGACGAGGTCGCGGTAGCGCAGAAAGCGCTCCCGGGCTTCGGGCGCGATCAGGCCGAGCGCGCTGCCCTTTTCCATGAGGCGCATGTCGGCGTCGTCCGCGCGCAGGCTCAGACGGTTCTCGGCGCGGGCGGTGAACATGCGGTAGGGCTCGTCCACCCCTCGCACCACGAGATCGTCGATCATGACGCCGAGATAGGCCTCGTCGCGGCCCAGGCGGAACGGAGCCTCGCCGCGGGCGCTCAGAGCCGCGTTGACTCCCGCGAGCAGCCCCTGGCCCGCGGCCTCCTCGTAGCCGGTCGTGCCGTTTATTTGCCCGGCCAGGAACAGGCCCGGGACGCCCCGGCTCTCGAGCGTGTCGGTGAGCTGGGTCGGCTGGCAGAAGTCGTACTCGATCGCGTAGCCGCAGCGCGTGAGCAGGGCGTTCTCGAGGCCCGGGATCGACGCGACGAGCGCGCGCTGGGCGTCCTCGGGGAGGCTGGTGGACATCCCGTTGAGGTATAGCTCGTTCGTGCTCCAGCCTTCCGGCTCGAGGAAAAGCTGGTGGCGCTGCTTCTGCGGGAATTTGACGACCTTGTCCTCGATGGACGGGCAGTAGCGCGGACCGACGCCCTCGATCTTCCCGGAATACAACGGCGAACGCTCCAGGTTGTCGCGGATCACGCGGTGCGTGGCCGCGTTGGTGTAGGCGACCCAGCTCGGAAGCTGAGGATTGGCGATATGAAGGTTGAAGTGCGAGAATGCTTTCGGAACCGGGTCGCCGTCCTGGCGCTCGAGCTTGGAAAAATCGACGGTGCGCGCGTGGAGGCGCGGCGGCGTGCCGGTTTTCAGGCGCCCCACCTCGAAGCCGAGGGCGATCAGTGACGACGAGATTCCGAGCGAGGGCGCCTCTCCCCCGCGGCCGGCCGCGTGGGTCTTCAAGCCGACGTGGGCGAGCCCGTTGAGGAAGGTGCCGGTCGTGAGCACGACCGTCTTCCCTTCATAGCGCGTGCCGCGGCGGCTGGTGACGCCGCGCAGGCGCGAGCCTTCCACCCAAAGCTCCCAGGCCTCGTCCTGGACCGGGTCGAGATTGGCGCAGGACTCGACGGCGGCCTTCTGCCCCGAGCGATAGGCGGCCTTGTCGCACTGCGCGCGCGGAGAACGCACCGCTTGGCCCTTGCTGAGGTTGAGGGTCTGGGAAAAGAACGAGGAGCGGTCGGCGGCTTTCGCCATCTCGCCGCCGAGCGCGTCCAGCTCCCGCACCATCTGCCCCTTGCCGACGCCGCCGATGGAGGGGTTGCAGGACATCGCCGCGATCGTGTCGAGGTTCTGCGTGAGCAGCAAGGTCTTGCGTCCCATGCGCGCGGCGGAAAGCGCGGCCTCGACGCCGGCGTGGCCGCCGCCGACGACGATGACGTCGTACCGTCTTGGGAAGATCGCCTCAGCCATATAGAAGAGCCTTGAGCGTCTCGACGGGCAGCCAGCCGAGCATGAAGGCCGCGATGACGACCTCGATCTGCAGCACGAGCGCGAACAGCAGGGGAAGGAGCGCGCGGGGAAGCGGGCGGTGGGGCGCAAGCGCCTTCAGGCCCAGGGCCCCGCCGATGAGCATCCAGAAGCCGGCGAGGCCGACGACGGCCTTGTAGCCCGTCTCCCAGCGCATCATGGTCACGATGGCTTCCGGGAGCATGGCCGCGAGCTCGACGACGTTCAATCCCAGGAGGAAAGCGGCGAGCAGGCGCCACTCGCGGGAGGGCACGCCGCGCCCGACGTAGACGCCGGGAATCGCCCACGCGATCATCAGCGCGCCGAAGACGGATTTTGGAATCGCGTTCTTGACGTAAAAGACGGTCAGTATCAACGGTATCGCGCACCAGAAAAAAGAAGTGGCGACCTTGACGGGAAGCCAGCCGTCCTTCATCCAGCGAAGCAGAACGGCCGCGAACGCGACCAGCGCGGCCATCAAGAGGGGCTGCCACAGCATGACCTTGAGCCAGAACAGAATTCCCTGCGGCCCCAGCGGAACGGCGGCGTTCGCGTCGGGGAAATCATACGGCCTGAAGCGGTAGAAAATCGCCGCGGTCAGCAGCGTCAACGCATAAAGCTTCAGCGCGTCGAGCAGCGCCCGGTCCGAGACGCAGGCGGCGGCGGCCTTCGACGGGGAAAAGAGAAAGAGGCGTCCGAAGCTCAGCGTTTTTCTCATGCGAGGGCTCCCGCGGCGTCGGCGTCGAGGCCGAAGCCCTTGCGCGCGGACAGGCAGATCCAGCCGCCGAGGCCGAGCGCCAGGCAGGCGGCGAGGAGCGCGCGCGTCAGGCCGAAATGGTCGGAGCCCCAGCCGATCAGCGCGGGCGAGGCCGCGTCGCCGAGCAGGTGGATGACGAAGATGTTGGCCGCGAAGGCCATCGAGCGCTTCTCAAGCCGGATGACGGAGACGATGGCCGCGTTGAGCGGGCCCATGTTGAGGAAGAGCATCATCTCGGCGAGGAACAGGAAGGCGATGGCGGCGTTGAGCGAGGGCGCGGAGATCGCGACGGCGGCGAGCGGCATGCCGAGCAGCAGGCCCCAGCCGGAGACCAGGAGATCGGCCGTGCGGTCGGAGCGGCGCAGCCGGTCCGACAGATAGCCTCCGAGGAGGCTTCCGGCGAGGCCGGCGAGAACGGTGACCGCGCCGAACAGGAGGCCGGCCCGGCCGACCGTGAGCCCCCAATTGCGGTGGAAAAAAGTCGGCATCCACACGGCGAAGCCGCCGAGCGCGAAGGTCATGCCGGCGCCCGCGAAGGTGATCCGGCGGAAGGTCGGCACGCCCCAGACCTCGCGGTAGCCCTCGAGGGGCGGAGGCGTCGCCGCGTGCGGCGGGTCGTTAGGCAGGAGCAGGCAGAGCGCGGCGAGGATGAGCCCGGGAAGGCCGACGACCCAGAACGCGTGGCGCCAGCCGAGGATTTCGCCGAGCTTTCCTCCCCCCGCGTAGCCGAGGGCGGAGCCGACGGGAATGGCGAGGCTGAAGATCGCGAGCGCG
>JAQTNG010000021.1 GCA_028714015.1 Elusimicrobiota bacterium
GGCGCGCCCGGAGGCCGCTTTAGCGCCCATCTCCGCGCCCCTTCCCCCGGTCAGCGACGAGCCCCGCAAAACCGGAGGCAAGACCCTGTCCGAGGCCGCTTGGACGTACGCCTCGCGCCTTCAGCGCATCAAGGACGTCCCGTCCCGCGTGAAGACGCTTCTCAACGACATCAAGAACCGCGCCGGAAGCCACGGCTTCTCGCCCGAGGAGATTCTCGAGGAGCTCAAGCGCCATCACGGAGTGCAGGTGGACGCCCAGGGCCGCGTGAAGGTGGAGAAGGTCACGCCCGCCGAGGCCGCGCCGGTCATCGAGAACAACGCATGAGCCGCCTGGCCGCCGCGCTCGCCGTCCTCGTTTCGCTGACCGCGTCCGCCGCGCAGGCGCCCAAGCCCAAGGCGGCGATCGCGCGCACCGCGGGAAAGATCATCAAGGCGCAGTCCAAGCTCGCGCCCGGCTCCGACGGCCCCGAGTTCCGGGAGGGGCGCGTGACGATCTTCGACAAGGCCGATCACACCGAGGAGTTCAAGGTCACGCCCAAGACCAAGGTGACGCTCGACGGCAGGCCCGCCAAATTCCAGAAGGCGGCCGTGATCGGCGCGCTCGTGCTCAAGGGCCTCTACGACCCGAACACGAAGGCGCTCGCCTCCCTCGATCTCAAGTCCGGGCCCAAGCTCGACGCCGACGACTCCCTGCACGGCGGCACGGTCCACGGAGAGATCACCAACACGGACGTCATCAAGGGCGTCCTGTCCATCCGCGCCGCCGACAAGTCGATGCGCGAATTCATCGTCCCCGAGACGGCCAAGATCATTCGCGAGGCCGAGGGCAAGCCGGCGGAGGAAATCCGCATCGAGGCGCTTTCGGTCGGCGACGCCGTCGAGGTCCACTCGGCGGACGGCAAGACCGCGCTCGAGATTCACGCCCGCGCCGCGCGCTAAGCCATGGCCGTCGAGCGCCATCTGCGCGCGCTCGAGGCCGCCGTCGACGGGCCCATGACCCTCGGAGAGCTCGTCTTCCGCATGCACCACAGCGGCTTCGGGCTGATCGTGATCTTCATCTGCCTGCCCTTTCTCCAGCCCCTGCCGCTGGGAGGGCTTTCGACCGTGCTCGGCCCGTTCGTGGCGCTGCTCGGCGTCCAGCTCGCGCGCGGACGCAAGGAGCTGAAGCTGCCGGCCTGGATCGCGGGCCGGCGCCTCGAGGCGAAGACCCTGCATCTCCTGCTCGGCGGCGCGCGCAAGTTCTTCGCGCTGGCCGATAAGATCTCGCGGCCGCGCTGGCGGGCCCTGGCCCGCGGCGAGCGCGCCGCCGGGGCGGGCATCGCGCTGTCCGGAGCCCTGCTCTCGCTGCCGTTTCCGATCCCCTTGTCGAACGTGATCTGCGCCGGCCCCGCGACCTTGCTGGCCCTCGGGGTGCTCGAGGAGGACGGGCTGCTCGCCGCCCTCGGCTGGCTCGGCCTCCTGCTCTCGATCGCGTTCCACGCCGGGCTGGCCCTGCTCGGCGCGGAAGGGACGCGCGCGCTATGGCGCGCGCTTTTCCCATGATCGCGCTCACGCTCGCGCTTCTGCTCGCCTTCCCCGCGGCGGCGCAGCCGGACGAGCACGAGCGGCTGCTTCGAGACGGCAGCTGGAACCAGCGCATCCACGCCGCGACCGAGCTCGGCGCGCTCGGGCCCGAGGCGCTGCCGCTGCTTCGCTTCGCCGCGCGCGACGCCGACTGGCAGGTGCGAATGACGGCGGCGCACGAGATGGGGCGCCTCGGCCTTCCGGCGCTGGGCGCGCTCGAAACGGTCCTGCGCGAGGAGCCCTGCCGCCATGTGCGCCTGACCGCCGTGCACTGGCTCGGCAGCATGGGCCCCGAGGCCTCGGACACCTTGCACCGGGCGCTCAGCGACGAGAGCGGCATGGTGCGGCTCATGGGCCGCTACTGGCTCAAGAAGGACGAAGCCAAGGACGCGCCGCCGGAGAGCTGGGAGGCCGCCGCCGCGTCGAACGAGGACCTCAAAGCCTGCGAGAGCTCCCCGGAGCCGGGCCGCGCTCCGTGGGCGGAGGCGAGCGCCGCGGGCGCGGGGGCGGCTCAGGCGCCGCTCCACGAGAAAATCATGACGAAGAATCCCGTCGCCGCGAAGCCGCCGGAGGCGCTCCCCGCGCCTCCCGCGCCGGCGGAGCGCATGAAGCTGGACCGCGCCAGCCTCAAGGAGCTCGACGAGGTCCTCGCCGCCTCGGAGAGGAAGCCCGAGCTCTCGAGCGCCTCCTACGCGTCCACGGGGCGGGCGGCCGCGCCGCTCTCGGGCGTCAGGCGTCCGAAGGACCCGGCGACCCCCGAGCTTCTGCCGCCCGGCCGGGCCGGCTTCGGCGAGCGCCCGGCCCCGGAGACCTCCGGAGCCGGAATCGCCGCGGACAAGGGGACCGGGAAGATGGCGGGCGATCCGCTGCCGGTGCTGCTCGCCTATCTGAAGGACGCGGACGCGGCCAAGCGCGCGCGGGCCGCGGACGAGCTCGGCCGCCGCGCCGCGGCCGAAGCCGTGCCCGCGCTGACCGCGTGCCTGAAGGACCGCGCGCCGCGAGTGCGCGCGAGCGCGGCGCTGGCCCTGGGAAACATCGGCGCGCCCTCCGACGCGGCGGTTCCCGCCATCGTCGCGGCGCTCAAGAAGGGCCCCGAGGAGGTCTCCTGGAGCGCCGCCCTGGCGCTCGGGCGCATCGGCACGCCTCGCGCGCGGGCGGCCTTCGAGCGGAGCCTGCGCTAGATCTCTTCGCTGGAGTGCCGGATGTCCTTGCCGAGCACCATGAAGATCACGTCCTCGGCGATGTTCGTCGCGTGGTCCGCGATGCGCTCCAGGTTGCGCGCGATCAGGATGATGTCCATGCCGCGCTGGATGGCCGAGGCGTCGCGCTGCATGAGGGTGACGAGCTCGTTGAAGGTCTGGCTCTTGAGCCGGTCCTCCTCGTCGTCGCGCTTGATCACGTCGCGCGCGAGCTCGACGTCGCCGCGCGCGAACGCGTCGAGGGAGTCCTTGAGCATGCCCGCCGCGACCTCCACCATGCGCGGGATGTCCCCGAGCTTGATCAGCGGCTCCTTGCACAGATAGCCGCCGGTCTCGGCGATGTTGACGGCCTGGTCGCCGACGCGCTCGAGGTCGGAATTGATCTTGATGGCGGCGGCGATGAGGCGCAGGTCGCCGGCCGCGGGCTGGTGCAGGGCGATCAGGCGCAGGCAGACCTCGTCGATCTCGATGTGCAGGGCGTTGACCTGCCGCTCCCACCCCTGAACCGCGGCGAGGCGGCTCACGTCGCGCTCGACGACGACCTTGACCGCGTGCTGGACCATCTCCTCGCAGAGGCCGCCCATGCGCAGCAGGCGCCCCCGCAGGTCCTCCAGATCCGTGTCGAAATGGCGTTTCATTAGCCGAACCTCCCGGTGATGTAGTCCTCGGTGCGCTTGTCGGCGGGCTTCGTGAACATCCCTCGCGTCAGCCCGTACTCCACCATCTCGCCCATCAGCATGAACACGGTGTACTCCGAAACGCGCGCCGCCTGCTGCATGTTGTGCGTGACGATGACGACGGTGAGCTGGTCCTTGATCTGAAGCAGGAGCTCCTCGATGCGTCCCGTCGCGATCGGGTCGAGCGCCGAGCAGGGTTCGTCAAGAAGGAGAACCGCGGGCTCCACGGCGAGCGCGCGCGCGATGCACAGGCGCTGCTGCTGGCCGCCGGAGAGGCCGACGCCGGGGGCGTCGAGCTTGTCCTTGACCTCGTCCCACAACGCGGCGCGCCGCAGGCTCCTCTCCACGGTCTCCGCGATGAGCGCGCGGTCGCGCACGCCGTTGAGGACGAGCCCCGCGGCGACGTTCTGCGCGATGCTCATGGTCGGAAACGGGTTCGGGCGCTGGAACACCATGCCGACCTCGCGGCGCAGGAGCACCGGATCGAGGTCGAGCGCGTTGCGGCCGCCGAGGAGGATCTCGCCTTCGCAGGTGGCGCCGGGGATGGCCTCGTGCATGCGGTTGAGGCAGCGGATCAAGGTGGACTTGCCGCAGCCCGAGGGTCCGATGATCGCGGTCACCGTCTTCTCCCGGATCTCGAGGTTGACGCCTTTGAGGACGGGGGGGCCGCCGTAGCCGGCGCGCAGGCCGCGCACCGACATCACGATCGCGGCGTCCTTGGGCGTCGCCGGGGTCGCGGGCTCGGCCGGCAGAGGCATTGGTCTCATCATGTCCATAGTGGGGTTCATCTCAGTGCGAGGCTCCGGCGGAAGGCCTCAGCCAGACGCGCGCGGTCACGTTGACCAGCAGGACGAAGATCATCAAGATCAGCGCCGCCGCCCAGGCCTGGTTGTGCCAGTCCTCGTAGGGGGAGATCGCGTAGGTGTAGATCGTGTGCGGCAGGGTGGCGATCGGGTTGAGCATGCCGTTGCCCTCGAAGCGGTTGCCGAAGGCGGTGAAGATCAGCGGCGCGGTCTCGCCCGCCACGCGCGCCAGAGCCAGCAGCGCGCCGGTCAGTATGCCGCGCCCGGCCGTGGGCAGGATCACGCGCAAGGTGACCTTCCAGCGCGGCACGCCGAGGGCGAGCGCGGCCTCGCGGATCGTGCCGGGCACGAGGCGCAGGAACTCCTCGGTGTTGCGCAGGACGATCGGGACCATGATGAAAGCCAGCGCCACCGAGCCCGACAGCGCCGAGAACTTCTTCATCGGATGCACGATCAGGGCGTAGACGAACAGGCCGACCACGATCGAAGGCACTCCGTTCATCACGTCGGCCGCGTAGCGCACCGCGAAGGCGTACTTGCCGCGGCCGTACTCGGCGAGGTACACGCCGCCCAGCACGCCGACCGGTATGCCGAGCGCGCCCGCCAGGCCGACGACCTTCGCCGAGCCGACGATCGAGTTGACGATGCCTCCGCCGCGCTCGCCGACGGGCTTCGGGAGGTTCGTGAAGAAGGCCCAGCTGATCGAGGAGGCGCCCTTCCAGGCGATGTAGCCGAGGATGGCGAGCAAGGTCCCGGACGCTATCGCCGCGCACAGGCCGGTCAGCGCGAACATCAGCGCATTGACCTTTTTGCGGCGGGCGTACACCGCCTCGTTCATTTGCGGCTCCCGAGCCGGCGCAGCATCAGGCGCGCGGCGCCGTTGACGACGATCGTGACCCCCATCAAAGTCAGCCCGATCGCGACGAGCGCGGACAGATGCGCGTCGCTCGCGGCCTCGGCGAGCTCGTTGGCGATGACCGCGGCCATGCTGTAGCCCGGATCGAGCAAGGAGGCGGATATTTTCGGCGTGTTGCCGATCACCATCGTGACGGCCATCGTCTCGCCGAGGGCGCGGCCCAGCGAGAGGAACACCGCGCCGATGATTCCGGAGCGCGCGAAGGGCAGGCTCACGCCGCGCACGACCTCCCACCTCGTGGCGCCGAGGGCGTACATCGCCTCCTTGAGCGGGCGCGGGACGGTCAGCAGAACCTCGCGCGTGATCGTCGTGATGTACGGCAGGATCATGAATGAAAGGATCAGCCCGGCCGTGAGCATGCCGACGCCGTAGGGGGCGCCGAGCGCGCGCATCGCCGGGACGAGGATGAATATGCCCATGAGGCCCAGGATCACGCTCGGCACCGCGGCCAGGAGCTCGATGGCGAACATGAGGACCTCGGCGAGGCGCTTCGGCGCGAGCTCGGTGAGGAAGACGGCGGCGCCGACCCCGAGGGGAACGGCGATCAGCAAGGCGAGGAGGGAGGAAACGGCGGTGCCGTATAAAAAAGGCAGCGCGCCGAAGACTTCGTTGACCGGGTCCCAGGTGGACGTCCACAAAAACGAGAGGCCGAACGTCTTCCAGGTGGAGGCGGACTCGCGCGCGAGCTGCCAGGCGAGGGCCGCGGCCGCGACGAGGATGATTCCGGCGAAGCCGGCGATGATCAGGCGAAAAAGACGGTCCCCGGCTCTCTCGCGAGAGCCGGGGGCCTTGCGGGCGCGGTCGAGGACCGCGGTCACCATCCTATTTAATGACCTCGATGGTCTTGGCGACCATGGCGTTGACCGAGGAAGGCAGCGGCGCGTAGCCGAGCGCCTCCGTCATGTTTTGCCCATCCTTGAGCATCCACGTGAGAAAGTCCTTCAGGATCACGCCCTTGCCCTCGCCGTTCTTCTCGTAGACGAGGAGCCAGGTGAAGGTCGAGATCGGATATGCCGTCTCGCCCGCCGCGTCCGTGATCGACACCTTGAAGTCCTTAGGCATCTTCGTACCCGCCGCCGCGGCGGTGACGCCCGCGATGGTCGCCTTCACGAACTTCCCGGCCTTGTTCTGGACCGACGCGTAGGCGATGTCGTTCTGCTTCGCGTAGATCAGCTCGACGTAGCCGAGCGCGTTCGGAGTCTGCTTGACGAGGCCGGCGACGCCCTCGTTGCCCTTGCCGCCGAGCCCGACCGGCCAGTTGACCGCGGTGGCGACGCCGACCTTCTTCTTCCACTCGGCGCTGACCTTCGAGAGGTAGTCGACGAAGCAGTAGGTCGTGCCGGACCCGTCGGAGCGGTGCACCACGGTGATCGCCGCGTCCGGGAGCTTGACGCCTTCGTTGAGCTTGGCGATCGCCGCGTCGCTCCAGCGGGTGATCTTGCCGAGATAGATGTCGGCCAGCACCGGGCCCGACAGCTTCAGGTCCGCCACGTCCTTGAGGTTGTATGAAGGAACGACCGCCCCGAGCACCGTCGGAATGTGCAGGATCTTGCCGTCCACCTTGAACTGCTGCTGGCTGGTCATCGGCCCGTCGGAGGCGCCGAAGTCCACCGTGCGCTCGGTGACCTGGCGGATGCCGCCGCCGGAGCCGATGGACTGGTAGTTGATCTGCAGGTCGGGCTTGACCTTGTGGTACTCGTCGAACCACTTGGAGTAGATCGGGTACGGGAAGGTGGCGCCCGCTCCGTTCAAGGTCTTCATCTTCGCCGCGGCGGGGGCCGCGAGCAGGATAAGTCCGGCGAAGCCGGCGATCAGGTTCAGGGTGCGGTTCATGTCGGTCTCCGTGAAGTCATGTTATAGGTCCAATGTGACGAACGCGTGACGGCCCCGTTAGGAGCGCGTGACGCGGCTCAGAACTTGATCGCCATGTCCACCTGCAGGCGGTTGATCGCCTTGTCCAGGTTCGTCGCCGCCCCCGGCGTCACGCCCGCCACGGTCGGGAAGCTGCGGTCGAGAGCGTCGGTGACGAAGCCCTTGACCTTCAGCTGCATCCAGTCGCGAGGATTGTAGGCGATCCAGGCGATGTGGCCGACCCGGTTGATTCCGCCGTCGCCGAAGTCCGAGTCCGAGACGTCGGCCACGGTCGAGTCGATCTGGGCGTACTTCTTGAAATAGGCGGCTTCCCAGCTGCCCTTCGCCTTCGCGGCCCCCACGATCAGGCCGAACTGATAGCCGTCACGGCCGACCGGGCCCTGGACGTAGGCGTTGTGGACCTGTCGGAAGTTCCGGATCAAGGTTCCCTGGAAGTTCAGAGGAACCTTGCCGATCCACGAGGTCAGCTGGCCGGTCACTTCGCCGATGCCGAAGCGCGCGGCCAGGGCGCCGTTGGTCAGGCGCCGGTTGCCGTCCTGGACCACGGTCTGCCCGAAGCTAGAGCGGTTCTCGTCGCTCCACTTGTGGTAGGCCCCGGCCAGGCGCAGCCGGCTGTCCAGCGGGAGCGTCTTCTCGACGCCGAGCTGCTGAGAGAAGAACCACTGGTTCTTGCCAGAGTTGGAGTCCTCGTCGGCCACGGCCTGCACGCCGTTGGCGAACACGGACAGTCCCGCGTCCGCGAACACCCACTCGGCGCTCTCGGCGAAGCCCTCGGGGGTGAAGTCGTCGTCCCAGACGATGTCGGACGAGTACGTGCGCCACAGCGGGTTGGCCATGCGTCCGGCCTGGAGCGAGGTCGTCGCGTTGTCGTGGAGCGTCGGCTTCCAGCGCAGGTACATGAGGTCGAGCCAGAGAGCCTTCTGCGCGCTCAGGTTGTCGTAGCTCTGGTTGGTGGAGATCTGCTCGCCGGTGCCGGAGCCGAGGCGGATGATCGCGGTGAGGTTCTCGGGCAGTTCGATCTCGGGACCGAAGCGCAGGCGGTAGCGCAGGCGGCCGCGGTTGTTTTGGCCGGCGCCGCGCTTGGCGCTGACGTCGTCGCGCAGGCGCAGGTCTCCGCCGAACTTGATCGATTGAATCGTGTCCGAGAGCTTGAGCTTGTCGAGCTGCGCGGACGCGGGGACGGCCGTGAGGGCGAGAAGACCGGCGAGGACGGCGTATGTAGATTTCATGGACACAGAGTATCGCATCCATGAATCCCGGTCAGTACTGGGGGGGTCAACTCCGCGTGACGAACGCGTGACGCCACGCCCAGCGATTGTGGGCCGCGCACAGCTGGCGGACGTTGGCAGGATCGTCGGAGCGGCCGCCGAGGGACCACGGAACGACATGATCAAATTGGAGAAAGCGGCGCTCGCCGCACCGGATGCCCTCCCGAGAAACGAATGCGCAGCGGTCCTCGTCTCGGTCACGAACTTTGCGCCGGACCCATTCGGGGATGCGCCGCGTCTGGTCCGCGAGCGGGCGCGGCTCGGCGTCCGGGCGCGCCTTCCGGCGCGACGGATCGACGGCGTCGAGCAAGGAGTCAAGGGCGGCTTCAAAGATCGATTCGAGGTCGCCCATCGGGAATTTGTGCGCCAGCAGCTCGCGCGCCCTCATGAGCTTCGCCTCGGCGGCGTCGCCCAGCGTGAATTGATGCTCGGTACGGAACATCAACGGCGGCGCGGGGGGAAAAGCGAGCCCGGACTGCTCGCCCGCTCCCGTGGAGGCCTCCAGACCGCCGAACAGCCTTTCCTTGTCGATGACCGCGATCACCCGAGTTCTCTCCGTCGGCGCCGCCTGCATGGGGCTCATCGAGGCCGCCATCCGTTTGAGTTGGTCCATCGAAGCACCCTCGGCGCGCGCCAGCACGGACTCGTGATTCTCCGGCGTCAAATGCTCACGCAGAAGCACGATAGCGGTCAGATGAATCTTCCCCGAACGAAGCAATTCCAGGATCAAGGGAAAGGACCGGCACGCCTTAGCCGCGGCGATCCGGCGATAGGCGGTTCGTTCGCAATAGCCGAGCCTTTGCGTGCAGTAGACGAATAAGGAGGAGAAGCCTCGCGGCAGCGCGGCCCGGCGCTCATGGAGCTCGCCGATGATCGCGAGCGTCTCGACCAGATGAGACCGCTCGCTCAGAGTCCCGTCCTCTAGACGATGAAAAAGCTCGTCATCGGACGAGATCACGCAGCGGCGCAGGATTTCGGAAATGGGGGTCATGCTACTAGACGATCGAACCCCCGAAAAAGTTGCATCAACCTGCCAAAGTGGCAGGTAAAAAATTACGCGGCTTTGAGCGCGAAGAAGAAGGCCGACCCGCCGGGCTGGCGGCTCTCGGCCCAGACGCGGCCGCCCTGCGCCTCGACGAGGTGCTTGACGATCGCCAGGCCGAGGCCGGTGCCGCCGGCCTCGCGGGAGCGGCTCTTGTCGACGCGATAGAAGCGTTCGAAGACGCGCGCCAGGTCGGTTTCGGGAATGCCCATGCCGGTGTCGCGGACGGACGCGACGACCTCGCCGCCCTTCGTCTCGAGCGCGATCTCGACGCGGCCGCCGGATTCGGTGTACTTGATCGCGTTGTCGATGAGGTTCGCGAGGACCTGACGCACCTGCTCGGCGTCGGCGAGCGCGGTCGCCGGGCCCGGCGGCACGGAGGCCACCGTCACGCCGCGCTCCGCGGCGGCGGGGGCGAAGCGGCGCGCGACGTCCGCCGCCAGCGCCCGCAGATCCGTCGCGGCGAGCTTCGGCTGGCGGTGGCCCGACTCTATTGAGGAAAGGTCCAGGAGATCATCCACGAGCTTGGACAGGTGCACGGCCTGCTCCTCGATCGTCTTCAAGAAGCCGAGGCGGTTCTCCTTGTCGTCGATCGCGCCATCGATCAAGGTCTCGGCGAAGCCCTTGATCGAGGCGAGCGGCGTTCGCAGCTCGTGGCTGACGTTGGCCACGAAGTCCCGGCGCACCTGCTCGAGTCGGCGCAGGCGCGTGATGTCGTGAAGCACGACGAGCGCGCCGGCCGCGCGTCCTTCCTGCTGGAGGGGCGCGGCGTAGGCGTCGAACACGAGCTCCCCGGGCGAGAACAGCCGCAGCTCGCGCGCCGCGGGGCCGCCGCCACGCAGGACCTCGCCGACGAGCTCGGCGAGGCCGTGGTGGCGCAGGCTCTCGAGGTAGCCCCGCCCGCGCGCCTGGGCCGCGTCGATGCCGAGCAGGCGGGACAGCGCCGGATTGACGAGCAGAACGCGGCCTTCCGCGTCGACGGCCACGACGCCCTCGGCCATCTGGTCGAGCACCGCGGCGAGCCGGCTCTTGTCGCGCGACAGCTCGCCGACCGTCTCCTCGACGCGCGCGGCCAGCGCGTTGAGCGTCTCCCCGAGCAAGGCGCGCTCGTCGCCGCCGAGGGGGCCGCGCACGCGCGCGCCGTACTCGCCCGCGGCGAGCCTCCGGGCGACGGCCGCCATCTCCTCGAGCGGGCGGCCGGCGGCGCGCGCCAGCATCCACGCGAGGATCAGCGCCGCGGCGAACGTCGCCAGGGTCGTCCACAGCACGAATTTCCGCGCGAGGCCGACGCGGCGCGCGACCTCGGTCAGGGGCAGGGACAGGCGAATGACGCCCCGAACGCCGCCTTTCGGGCCGGGAACCGGCGCGGCGGCGTACAGGTGCTCGACGCCGAGCGTCGCCGAGCGCCGCACGGCGCTCGCCTCGCGGCCGTCGAAAGCCGCCGCGACCTCGGGGCGCATGCGATGGTTCTCCGCGCTGGCCAGGCCCTTCGCATCGAGGCTGGAATCGCCGAGCAGCGTGCCGTCGGGCGCGATCACGGAGGCCCGGCACTCGCACGCGGCGCCGAGAGCGCGCGCGTCGCGGACCGATTCGCGCGCCCCGAGCCGGGCCTGGATAAGGAGGGAACGGGTCAGGTCGCCGATCAGCTCGCTCTTCAGGTCCTCCGCGAAGGCCAGGCCCATCGCACCGATCGCGGCGGCCAGCAGCGCGCCCACGGCGAGCGCCAGGCGGGGAGCGAAGCGGCCCGCCGGAAGGCTCATGCGCCGGCCTTGATCCGGTAGCCGACGTTCTTGACCGTGGCGAGGACGGAGCCCTCGGGGCCGAGCTTCTCGCGCAGGCGCGCGACGTGCTGGTCGATCGTGCGCGTGTCGATCTCCATCGAGCGGTCGTAGCCCCAGACCTTCTCGAGCAGCTGGTCGCGCGTCAGCGCGCGGCCGCCGGCGGACAGCAGGAGCTTGAGGAACTCGAACTCCTTCGTGGTCAAGGCGACCGCCTTGCCGCGAACGGTGACCTCGTAGCGCTCCGGATCGAGGGCGATGCCGCCCGCGCGCAGGACCGCGCCGGGGGCGTCGCCGGAGACGGGCGCGGCGCGGCGCAGCAGCGCCTTCACGCGGGCGAGGAGCTCGCGCACGCCGAAGGGCTTGGTCACGTAGTCGTCGGCGCCGAGCTCGAGGCCGAGGACGCGGTCCACCTCCTCCTTGCGCGCCGTCAGCATGAGGACCGGGACGCGGGTCTCGCGGCGGATGATCTTGAGGAACTCGAAGCCGTCGAGCTTCGGCATCATCGCGTCGAGCACCACCAGATCGGGGCGGTCCTTGCGCAGGGCGGCCAGGCCGGCCTCGCCGTCGGCGGCCGCCGTCACGCGGTAGCCCTCCTTCTCGAGGTTGTACTTGAGGAGCTTCACCAAGTTCCTGTCGTCTTCCACGACGAGGAGTTTTTCCTGAGCCACGGCGACATGGTTCCATTTCGGGCCCTCGGAGTCAACGCATCAAAAGGCTCCCCGCATTGCGGGGAGCCCGGCGCATCCGCTATCATCTCCGGGCCGTCACGCGTTCGTCATCCCGTCGTCCAATCGATTTTACGCAGAGAGGACCCGACCATGGCCTTCAGCTTCATCCCCAAGGACGAAAAATTTTTCGAGCTCTTCGAGGAGCAGGCCGTTCACAGCGTCGCGGCCGCCAAGCTCTTCCGCGAGATGGCCCAGAAGTGGACCCGCGACACCGCGCCCTTCGACCGCCTGCGCGAGATCGAGCACGAGGCGGACATCACCACCCACGACATCTACGACAAGCTCAACCGCACCTTCGTGACGCCCTTCGACCGCGAGGACATCCGCGACCTGGCCAGCGAGCTCGACACGATCACCGACCTCATCGAGTCGGCCGGACAGCGCATGTACCTCTACCAGATCGATAAGAGCACCGACGACCTCATCCAGCTCACCGACATCCTGTGGCAGGCGACCGAGCAGGTGCGCAAGGCCATCCACGAGCTGCAGAACCCCGAGAAGAACCGTCACGTCCTGGACTACTGCATCGAGATCAACCGCCTCGAGAACGCGGGCGACCACGCGCTCGGCGTGGCGATCGGCCGGCTGTTCCAGGGCAAGCCCGACCCGCTCGAGGTCATGAAGTGGAAAGAGATCTACGAGACCATCGAGCATGCCATCGACAAGTGCGAGGACGTCGCGCACACGCTCGAAACGATCCTCGTCAAGCAGGCCTAAGCCATGCCGCACGTGTCCGCGTCGGTCCTCTTCGTCATCGCACTCGCGTTCCTGTTCGACTTTCTGAACGGGATGCACGACTCGGCCAACTCGATCGCCACCGTCGTCTCGACACGGGTGCTCGCCCCAAAGCACGCCGTGATCTGGGCCGCGTTCTTCAACTTCGCGGCCTTCGCGGTCTTCGGCGTGCACGTGGCGAACACGATCGGCAAGGGCCTCGTGGATCCGAACATCGTCGACACCGCGGTCGTCGCCGGGGCCCTGATCGGCGCGAGCATCTGGGACTGGATCACGATCGTGCTCGGCATACCCGTCTCCTCGTCGCACGCGCTGATCGGCGGCTTGATCGGCGCCGGCATCTCGAAGGCCGGAACCTCCTGCCTGCAGTATGAAAAGCTCAAGATGACCGTGGCCTTCATCTTCCTGTCGCCGCTGATCGGCCTCGTCTTCGGCTTCGGCCTGATGGTCGCGGTGTTCTGGCTGTTCCGGCGCAAGTCCCCGAGCCAGGTGGACCGCACCTTCCGCATCGGCCAGCTGCTCTCCGCCGGCCTGTACAGCCTCTCGCACGGCGGCAACGACGCGCAGAAGACGATGGGCCTCATCGCGGTCCTGCTGTACTCCAACGGCCTGCTCGGCGACAAGTTCTACGTGCCCTTCTGGGTCGTCCTCAGCTGCCACTTCGTGATCGCGCTGGGGACCTTGATGGGCGGCTGGAAGATCGTCCACACGATGGGCAGCAAGGTCACCAAGCTCAAGCCCGTGGGCGGCTTCTGCGCCGAGACCGGCGCGGGCCTCTCGATTTTGATCTGCTCCTTCATGGGCGTGCCGGTCTCGACCACGCACACCATCACCGGCGCGATCGTCGGCGTCGGCTCGACCCAGCGGCTGTCGGCCGTGCGCTGGGGCGTCGCGGGCCGGATCATCTGGGCGTGGGTCCTCACGATCCCGTTCGCCGCGCTCACCTCCGCGCTGGTCTACCAGGCCGTCAAGCTCGTCCTCTAAGAGAGACGGCGCAGCGCCTTCGGCGGCAGCGACCAAGCCAGAACGGCGGTCCCGGCCGCGGCCTTTTTCGTCTCGAGCAGGAGCGCCTGGGATTTCTTCAGCCCGACGATCGTGTGGGAGCCGCTGCCCGCCATCAGCCAGGAGATCACCTTCGACAGGTGCGGCTCGTGGCCCACGAGGACCACGCGCTGGCCGTCGAGCCCGGACAGCCAGAGGGCGAGGCTCGAGGGGGAGCGGTGCGGCAGGAGGAAATTGGATTCCACGAGAGGCGCGCCGAGCGCCTTCGACACGATCTCGGCGGTCTCCTTGGCGCGGGCCCAGGGGCTCGTCGCGACGAGGTCCGCGGTCTCGATGAACGCCGCGAGCCCCTTCGCCGCCTCGCGGGCGCGCTTGCGGCCGTCCGCCGTGAGGGGGCGCTCCGAGTCCGGGCGGCCGGTGCGGGCCCAGTCCTCGCGCTCGCCGGCGGGGGCATGACGCAGGAAAATGATCTCCATTGGCGATATGATATCCTAAATCAATCCCGATGAGCCGACTCGAAGATTTCTCGAATCTCCTGTTCCGGAAGCTCGCCATCGACGACCTTCACTTCGTTGAGATCGAATGCAAGAAGCGCGTCGCGCCGGAGGAAGCCGCCGCGCTCAAGGGCTGGCTCGGCGACCGCAAGGGCGTCAAGCACCAGAAAAGCGCCTCCTTCTTCGACCAGTTCCTCGACACGCCGTCCTTCGATCTCCTGAAAAAAGGGGCGAGCCTGCGCCTGCGATACAAGAAGAACGGGACGGCGGTCTATCTTCAGTACAAGGGTCCCGGCTTCACGAAAGACGGCATGCTGTACCGCTCCGAGTTCTCCTCCGAGCGCCTCGACAAGCTCGTGCGCGAGGAAAGCCACCACGACATGGTGAAGTTCACGGACTTCAGCGTGGACGCGATCCTCAAGGATCACGCGACCGCGGAAATGGGCACGGCGATGCGCCGTCATCTCGGCGCGCGCACGGTGCGCCGCATCACGAGCGGACCGATCATCGCGCTGTACCAGAAGGAGAAATACGAGGTGGACCTGGGAAGCGCGTTCCTCGAGCCCTCGCTCGACCGCGTTTCCGCGTTCTACATCGCCAAGCGCGGCCTGCACGCGCTCTCGACCTTCTGCGAATTCGAGAACGAGATCAAGGCCGAGGGCGGCTCGCTCGAGGACAAGCTCGAGCACCTCGACGAGATGCTCGACTTCAACCGCGCGCTCGAGAAGAAGTTCGACCTCCGGCGCGAGCCGCTCGACAAATACCACCGCTGCGCGTCGTTCTTCCTGAAGTGAGGCTGCGCCCCGTCGTGCTGGCGTGCGCGCTGGCCCTGCCCGCCGCCCGCGCCGCCGCCCAGGCGAAGCCGGCCGCGGCCGAGGAGGAGGAGGACGAAGAGGGCGGGCAAACCTTGGAGATCGGGCTTCGCGGCAGCAAAGGGCGCGAGGCCAACACCAAGGATTTCGACTGGGGCCCGACGGTGAGCTACGGGATCTTGACGAGCCCCGAGAAGCGGCTCAACCGCTTCAAATACGAGCTCGAGCTCAGCTATAACGACGCGATGACCGATTTCCAGAGCGCCCTCTCCAGCCAGGCCACGCGCGTGCGCACGGCCGAGTTCCGCTACGCCAAGCTCCACCTCCTGAAGCTGCTCGGCTTCGATTTCAAGAAAAGGATCTCGATCGTGCCCTACGTCGCGGGCGGGATCCAATACGCGGACTCCCGCCAGGACTCGCGCGCGTTCGACGAGGCCACGGGCGAGTTCGTCTCCGAGGGCCAGCGCGACCGGTATTGGTCGCCCACGGTCGGCGCCGGCGCCGAGGTCGCCCTCAACAAGAAGATGACTTTGGCGCTCGACTACGACCAGAACACCGAAGGCGGCGACCGCAGGGTCACGCGGCTGACCCTCGAGCTGAAAGTCGCCGTCTTCGGCGAAAACTAGCGGAACAGCTTCGTCGCGCTCGCCATCTCCATCGGATGCATCTCCGTGTCGCCGGCGGCGCGCTTGGTCAGCCAGAGCGTCTTGTCCTTGGCGGCGAACAGCGCCGCGTACTGGGACTCGTTCGGGTTGAACATAAGCAGGATCACGCCTTGCGTGCGGTCCACCGCAATCACGACCACGTTCTGCATGATCGTCGCGGTCACGTCTTCCTTCCTCGTCTTGTCCTTCTCGCCCATCTCCGCCGAGAAGGTCGCCATGATGTCGACGCGGTCGCCCGGCTCGACAAAGCGCAGCTGGTGCGACGGGAAGGGCAGGGCCATCGCGCGATAGCCGGCCGTGAGCACCGGAGCCTTGTCGGCGGCGAGAGCGGGAGCGGCGGCGAGGGCGAGGACGACGGCGAGCATTCGGATGTTCATGAAGGGCACCTCCGTGCGCCTTCAGTCTAGGCGGATCGCGTGTCGCGGCGGTTACGGGAGGTTAAAAAGCCGGTAAATACTTCTCAGACCTTCGCGGCGGGGGCCGCCGCCGGAGCTTTCGTGCGGTCGGCGAGCGCCGTGTCCCGGTAGTCGGATCTAGCGAGCGCCTCGAAGAAGGTCTGGGAGCGCACGAGCGCGGCGCCGGGGCCGGGCGTCACGCGCGCGTAGGAGCCGTCGGGCTTGAGCTGCCAAGCCTTCTGGTTGTCGGCGAGGCCCTTGCCCAGGATCGTATCGCGGATGTATCGCTTGAGCTGGAGGTCCTTGACCGGGAAGGCGACTTCGTAGCGCGAGTAGAAGTTGCGCGGCATCCAGTCCGCGCTCGACAGGTACATCTTGCGGGCGCCGCCGGCGCGGAAGTAGTAGATGCGGCTGTGCTCGAGGAAGCGGTCCACGACGCTGACGACGCGTATGTTCTCGGACATGCCCGCGATGCCGGGGCGCAGGCAGCAGATGCCGCGTACGAGCAGCTCGATCTTCACGCCCGCGTTCGACGCCACGTAGAGCGCCTCGACGATCTCCGGATCCTGAAGGGAGTTCATCTTGGCGATGATGTGGCCCTTGCCGGTCTCCTTGAAAAACTTCGTCTCCTCGCGGATCAGGCGCAGCATCTCGTCGTGAAGATTGACGGGGGCGACGAGCAGCTCCTTGAGCCCCTCGGGGCGCCGGCCCTTGGCCAGCGCCTCGAAGTAGGAAAGCGCCTCCCGACCGATGCCCTCGTCGCTCGTGAGCAGGCCCAGGTCGGTGTACTGGCGCGCGGTGACCGGATGATAGTTGCCGGTGCCGAGATGGGTATAGACGCGCTCGACGCCGTCCTCCTCGCGCACGATCGAGGTCACCTTCGAGTGGACCTTATAGCGTCCGAGATGGGGGACGACCTTCACGCCGGCGCGGCGTAGCTCCTCGGCCCAGCGCAGATTATTGAGCTCGTCGAAGCGCGCCTTGATCTCGATGTAGGCCGTGACCTTCTTGCCCGCGGCCGCCGCGGCCTTGAGCGCGGCCATGATCGGCGAGTCGAGGCTGGTGCGGTACAAGGTGTGGTAGATCCGCTTGACGCCCGCGTCGAGCGCCGCGGCCTCGAGGAACTTGACCACGATGTCGAAGGCGTCGTACGGGTGGTGGAGCAGGATGTCCTTGCGGCGCACGATCTCGAAGGCGGACGAAGGCTTGCGAAACGGCGCGGGGACCTGGGGCTCGATCGGAGGGTAGCGCAGGCCCGGCTTGGGAGCGTCGATGCGCGCGAGCGTGCGCATGTCGAGGGGGAGGTCGAAGCGGTACAGCGCCGACGAGTCGAGGCCCAGAACGGTCGCCAGGAAAAGGGCGCCCTCGGAGTACGCGGGGGAGTCCACCTCGAGGCGGACGACCTTCGCGTGCACGCGGCGATTGACCGCCTCGAGAATCTGATCCTCCATGTTCTCTTCGTCGTCCGGGCGCCACCGAAGGTCCGCGTCGCGGATGATCTTGAACGGGAACGTCTCGATGACCTCGCGGTCGGGGAACAGGTCCTCGGCACGGTCCGCGATCCAGCGCTCGACGAGCGCGTAGCGCTTGACGCCGTCCTTCATGGGAAGCGAGACCAGGCGGCCCTCGCGATCCACGATCGTGATCACCGCGTACTCGCGCGCGAAGCGCACGAACACGTGCAGGCGCTCGCTGGCGAGCGCGGGCGGGGGCTCGGGGTAGCGGCGCACCATGACCTTGAGCTTGGGCAGGCGCTCCTGCACCTCGGCGTCGGGGGCGCGTTCATCAAGGAAATCGGCCAGGATTTCGACCCCTTCGGCGCGAAGCGCCGAAAGGATGTCCCGCAGGACCTCGGCCTGGCGCGATTTCTGGCGCAGCGCGTGCTCGCGGATCTGGGCGAGGACCTGCCTGGCGGTCATCCCATCCAAGAACCTGTGGCCGGACGACCGCCGGGCGATCTTGCCGAGCTCGGCCACGCGCGTCATGAAGAACTCGTCGAGGTTCGAGCTGACGATGGTCGCGAAGCGCAGCCGCTCGAAGGCCGGCACGGTCGCGTCGGCCGCCTCGGAGAGGACGCGGTCGTTGAAGGCGAGCCAGGACAGGTCGCGGTTGAAGAAGCGCTCCGCCGCCTTCAGGCCCATCGCCTGGGGAATGGTCGCGGACGGGGCCGCGTCGATGCGCAGAGGAACGATTTTGGAGCGAGCCATAGAAGGAGCCTTCTTGGCCATTTTAGCTCTTATATACGGAGCCGGGCCAGCCGCGAGGCGAGGATAAGCTGGACGACGGCGATGACGGCGAGCCCCGCCCCGACGGCGGCGAAGGCCGCCCGCGGCGCCGCGCCGAGAGCGAAGGCCGCGGCGAGCAGGAACTTGAGGGCCACCGAGGCGGCGTTGGAGGCGCCGCGCGCGACCGCGGTGACGCCGCCCGCCGCACTGAGGGGGGTGCCGTCCTGAAGGGCGCCCGTCATCGACAGGCGGGCCGCCGCGTTGAGCGTCGCGAAGACGAACACGCCGCAGACCATCGCCGAGAGGCTGCCGGGAATCCACGCCGTCGCGAGCGCGAGCGTGCCGATGGCTCCCGCCGCGATCCAGCGCCGGCCGCTCGTTCGTCCGCCGCGCGCCGAGAAAATCAACGAGCCCATGATTCCGCCGAGACCGAACGCGGCTCCGACCCAGCCGGCGTAGGCGGGCTTCATCAAGATCGCCTTCGCGAAGAAGGCGGACATCAGCTTGCGCAGGGGATACAGGTTCAGCAGGGCGAGCCCGAGGCACGACCAGCGCAGGGCCGGATCGGCGAGCACGAGCTTCAGGCCTTCCCAGGTGCCGCCGCGCTCGGGCGCGGCCGCGGGCTTGGGGGCGCGCCGGACCGACGAGGCGCGAGGCACCAGTCCGAACACGAGCGCGGACAGGACGAAGCCGCCGGCGATCACCGCGTGCGGAAGCCAGCTGTCCGACCTCGTCATGAGCACGGCCAGCCCGACCGGGCCGATGACGCCGCCGATATCGAAGGCGAGCTCATAGCGCGCGTTGAGGCGGTCGAGCTCGGCGCGGTCGCGCTCGGCGAGCTCGAGCGGCAAGGTGTGGACCGAGGTGTCGACGAGGCCGCGCACCAGCGCGTCGAGGGTGTAGCCGATCACCGCGACCGGGATCGTGAGAAGCCCCAGCGCCCAGGCGACGGGAATGATCGAAAGCGACACGCCGCGCAGGAGGGTGGAGAGGATCAGAAGGCGCCGGGGGCCCAGCTTGTCGCAGGGCCAGCCGCCGAGAAAGGTGCCGCCCATGTGCACGCCGGTTTCGGCCGAGGCGAAGAACGCGGCCCAGCCGAGCGAGCCGGTCAGGCGGCTCATCAGCAGGGGCTGGGCGAGATGAAGGGCGTTGTTGACGATCTGAGAGATCAGCACGCCGCCGAGAAAGCCGCCGAGCGGCGCCCGGCGCGCATTAATCGCGGCCGCAGGCCGCGCGGCTTCGAGGACGGCGGTCATCGGCCCCCCGCGAGAGCCGGCTCTTCCCAGGCCTTCTTTTCCACGTAGGTCCGCCGGGCCGGGACGGAGATGAGTATGCGCTCGGGAAGGATGAGAGCGGTCAACGCGCCGCCGTACACGCAGCCCGTGTCGAGGCCGACCGCGTTCGCGCGGACGACGGGCTGGCGCTTCGCCCAATGGCCGAACACCGCCAAGGTCCGCTCGCGGTAGGCCTCGTACCACGGCCGCCCGTCTTCCAGACGGCGCAGGTTCGTGAGCTGGGAAGCGGTCTGCCACTCCAGGCCCTCGGCCGGATCGAAGCCCGCGTGAACGACCATGAAGCCGGGACCGAAGATCGTCAGCGGCAGCTTATCGATCCAGCGCATCGAGGGCTCGTACGAATCTCCGAGCTGGCGGTAGGTGTCCGCATCGTGCGCTTTCTCGCTGGAGCGCGTGCCCGCGCGCCAATGACTTCGCAGGCGCAGCTCGTGGTTGCCGAGCACGCACTCGAGGTTCGGCGTCTTCATCGCCCACTCGATGACGCCCCGGCTGTCGGGGCCCTTCGAGATCAAGTCTCCGACGCTGATAAGCCGGTCGGAAGGCGTCGCCTCCACCGCGCGCAGAAGGTCCTGAAGCTCCTGGAAGCAGCCGTGAACGTCGCCGATGACGATGGTGCGTCCGCTCACGCTCACTCCTCCTCGCCTTCGCCCTGCGGCGTCAGGCCGTCGCGCTTCATCTTGATGAGGTAGCGCGCGTGGGCGTCCACGATCTCGTCCCGGATCGTGAGGCCCGCCGCCGCGACCGCGTCGAAGTTCTCTTCGAGGTGCGCCTCGAGGTCGGCGGGCGTCGCGCCTTGGAGCGAAAGCCGGTGCGCGCGGCCCAGCTGCGTGCCGACGGCGTAGGCGAAGTCCTCCTGAAGGTCCGTGTTCAGCATCTTCTTGAGCTTCGCGTTGAGCGGGTCGATCTGACGCGCGTAGTACTCGACGCCGTCGAGGACGGCGCCGCCGGCCCGCAGCTCCCAGCCGGGCGCGTACAGCTCGGCCGCCGCGCGCATGCGCTCGGCCTCGGTGCCGTAAGGGGTCTTGTACCACCGCGTGTCGGGATCGGTGCGCGTGGCTTTGATGTTCAGAAGGATTCGGTCGAGGCCGGCCTTCTTGTTCTTCGGCGCGAGCACGACGAGGAACAGGCCGCGAAAGCCCATCGAGCCCTGGCCGCGCCCCGCTTCCTCGATGAAGTAGTCGTTCAGGACGCCGTCGCCCCGGCCTTCGGCCCAGCTGCTCACGAGCTTGACCACGTCGGCGTCGCCCGCCGCAAGCGCGTCGCGCCGCATCTCCTTCGCCCACTTCTTGTTCGCCGCCAGATACGCGTTCGTGGTGAGCTCGTCGTCCTCGGGCTCGATGTCCTTGAGCTCGCGCACCTCCGAGAACGGCCGGTCCGGATGGCGGAACCCGCGCAGATAGCCCTTCTTCAGCTGCCTGAGGACTTCCTTGTCGAGCAGGCCCTTCGCGTCCTTCTTTTGGCGCAGGGACAGCGAGACCATGAGCCGCACGAGATCCCAGGTGTAGGGACCGACGCGCGAGCGGTCGAAGTCCACCATCGCCGCGCCCTGGTTGGATTTCGCGTAGTTGTCGACGTGCGGCGAGCCGTGGAGGAGCGCGCGCGGCGTCGAGGCCATGTCCATCAGCTGGGCGAAGCGGGTCTGCATCGGCAGGAGCATGTTGCGGAAGTAGAAATGCGCGCCGCGCTTCTCGTTGAGATAGTTCCGCCGTATGTTCTCGGCGTCGCCGGCCGGGTCCTTGTCGAAAAGATTCGACTTGGCGGACGGCGCTTCGGCCTTTTTGAAGCCGGAGAGCTCTCCGAGGGCGGCGAAGGCCGTCGCCATCGTGTCCGCGCGGATGTCCGCGCGGGAACGAGAGGAGTCGATCGTCTTGAAGCCGAATTCGCGGGCCTGGGCGTCGTACTCGGCGCTCACGCGGGTCTGGAACAGATTGAAGTTCTCGAGGGGGTCGGCGGAGAGCTTGGCGTCGAGGCCCGCCTCGTAATATTTGAGGCCGCGCCGCTCCTGGGAGAGTCGCGCGGCCTCGGTCTCGTCGCCGTAGTCCTCGGAAAGTCCGAGCCTTCCCTCCGAGCGCGCGAGCACGCGGCCGATCGCGGTCTCGACCGGAAGCTTGTAGTAAAGGACGAGGTCGGGCTTCGGC
>JAQTNG010000022.1 GCA_028714015.1 Elusimicrobiota bacterium
CGGGTATCTGGCCAACTACACGCTGGACGCGCCGCTCGCCGAGGGCGCGGATCTCAGCTACTCGGCCACCTATGACTGGAATCAGCGCGAGTTCCCGCGCACCCAGGACGAGAGCGAGGCCACGCTGACCTCGGGCTACCGGGTGAACAACCGCGTCAAGGTCAACGCGCGGCTCTCCCCGTCTCTCGATCTCGAGCTCGGCGTGGACCACGACTACCGCTGGGTGGACTTCTACAGGACCTTCGATCCTCGCAGCGGCACGGAGATCAGCGGCACGAACCTCCACGGCCGCCGGGTCTATGAGTTCTCGGCCTTCGCCCAGCTGGGCTTCGACAAGAACAGCTGGACGGGCGCGCTCGGCACCCGCCTGACCCGCAATCAGTTCTTCGGCACGAACATCGCGTCCCGCGGCACCTTGATCTATCTGATCGACGACGACAACAGCGTCAAGCTCATCGCGGGCCAGTCCTACCGGAGCCCGTCCATCTTCGAGCTGTTCTTTCTCAACCCGACGCGCTCGGTGGCCGGGAACTCGCGGCTGCAGCCCGAGCGGGCGGACAGCGCCGAGCTCGCGTACCTCACGCAGCACAACAGCGTCTCCCTTCAGGCCGTCGCCTACGTAGCCCAGTACAGGAACAAGATCGACCGGCGGACGGAGGACGTCCTCTTCGACGACGGCCTGCTGGTCACGGGAGTCCGGAAGTACGAGAACGGCGGGAAATTCTGCGCCCGCGGCCTCGATCTGGAGGCCCGCTACCGCCCCTCCGACTCGCTCGACGGGTTCGCGGCGGTCACCTATGTCGACAGCCACGACGGCTGGGAAACGAATTTCCGCTACGTCCCCAAATTCGCCGTCGCCGGCGGCGCGGCCAAGACGTGGGGCCCGGTGACCCTCTCCGGCGTGATGCACTACCGCGGCGCGGTCGCCGGGCGGCTGCAGGGCGTCTCCAGCCATGCCACGGCCGATCTGAGCGTCGCCTATCAGAAACCGGCCGCGAAGATACGGCACGTGCTGGCGGTCAAGAACGTCGCCAATCAGCCGACCTATTTCCCCGAGTACGTGCGCCAGACCGGCCCGTACCTCAACGAACTGCCCGGCAACGATTTCCGCAGCATCGTCTACAGCGTGCAGATCCGGTTCTAGAAGCCGGCGAACAGCGCGGCCGGGTTCGGCGTATTCGGCGGCGGCGCCTGGCTCGGATCGCGGTTGAGATCGGGGAACGGATACCGGAACGGGTACGGATGCGGGAAGCGCATCGGGTACGGCAGGTTCCAGGTCGGGTGGATGTCCTCGCGCGTGACCGCCTTGAACGCTCCGTTCGGGGAGCACAGCACGGCGGGATTGTCCGTGATCCCCGCCGCGGCCTTCAGGCAGTCGATCGGGCCGTTGTCCACGGCGCCCGAGCACAGCAGCGCCGGGTACTGGGTCAGGCCCTTGGCCGCGACGAAGCAGTCGACCGGCGCCGAGGAACGCGCTCCGGCGCACAGCAAGGCGGGATAGTCGGTCAAGCCCTTGGCCGCGGCGAAGCAGGCGACCGGCGCGTCCGACTCGGCGCCCGCGCACAGCATCGCGGGGAAGTTCGTCACGCTCTTCGCGGCGGCGAAGCAGGCGAGCGGCGCGTTCGACGCGGCGCCCGAGCACAGCAGCGCCGGGTAGTCCGTCAGACTCTTCGCGGCGGCGAAGCAGGCCGCCGGCGCGTTCGACTTCGCCCGCGCGCACAGCAGCGCGGGGAAGCTCGTCAGGTTCCTCGCGGCCTTCCAGCAGTCCACGGGCGCGTTCGACGCGGCCCCGGAGCACAGCAAGGCGGGATAGTCGGTCAGCGTCTTGGCGTCAGGGAAGCAGGCGGCGGGGACCGCCGTCGCGGCGCCGGCGCAGAGCAGGGGCGGGTAGCTCGTCAGGGGCTTGGCCGCCGCGTAGCAGTCGATGGGGCCGGGGACGGCGGCCCGTACCGCGGTTGACAGCAGGGCAAGGACGACGATGAGCGTTTTCATCTCTCCTCCGCGCGTCTACGCCGACTGAGCCGAGTATACCGATTTCCGCCGCGGAGGGCGTCTCCAAAAAGTGAGGATTTATCCTCATTTTTACCCCGACGGCGAATCGCGGAATAAGGAGGTCTGAAACGATGATAGAATGGCCCATGCTTTTTCGGGTTCACGCATGACCGACGCCGCCGCGCTGCGCTGCCCTTCGTGCGGGGCCCCGGTGGCGCCCGAGGCCGCGGAGTGCGGCCACTGCCGCGCCGCGCTCCATCCGATCCGCTGTCCCTGGTGCTTCGGCTGGACTTTCACGGAGGCGCGCGACTGCACGCGCTGCGGGTCCCGCGCCGAGCCGGCGTCCGTCGAGACGACGTGCCCTTCCTGCCGGGAGCCTCTGTCGGCCCGGAAGCTCGGAGGCGCCTCGCTGTCGGGGTGCGCGCGCTGCGCGGGCGTCTGGGCCGACGCGGCGTCCTTCAAGACGATCTGCGCCGACCGCGAAACCCAGTCGGCCTATCTCGGCGAGGGGTCGCTGCTGTCCGGGCCGCCCGTCTCGGACCCCCAGTCCTCGCCCATCGTCTACCGCCCCTGCGCCGTCTGCGGAGAGCTGATGAACCGCTTCAATTTCGCCAGCTGCTCGGGCGTGATCCTCGACTCGTGCCGGCCGCACGGGGTCTGGTTCGATCCCGACGAGCTGCGCCGCATCGTCGAGTTCATCCGCGGGGGCGGCCTGGATCTGGCGCGCGACAACGAGCGCCGCAGCCTCGAGCTCGAGCGCCGGCGGCTCGCGCAGGCGGACGCCTACTCCGAGCTCAGGCCGAGCGAATTCCAGCCGCCGGCGCCCGACTCGATCGCCGCCACGCGCGATCTGCTGCGCTTTCTTTTCAAGTCATAGGCCCCCGGCCGAGCCATAAGGCGAGTAAGCGCCCTGGGGGCCTTGCGCAACCGGGACTCAGCCTCTATCCTAAGAGAGTATCAGGAGAATCCCGCCCATGAATCCCCTCCGCCTCGCCCTGGCCTCGTTGATTTTATTCGCGTCCGCGCCTCTTCCCGCCCAGGTGCTCGCTCCTCCGGAAAAGGCCAAGGCCGCGGCGGCCCCGAAGGCGGCGGGAACCGAAGCGGCCTCCGATCTCGTCGCCGCGGCCGCGACGCCCGTCTCCGCGGCGGACGTTCCGGCGCCGGCCTCCGGCGGGACCGTCGTGACGGTGTCCAACGGCGGCGGCTCGGGCTCGATGCTGCCGGCGCTGCCGGGCGCCCCCACCGAGGAGCGCATCCAGCTCGACAAGATCATGACCTTGAACACGATCAAGCAGCAGGAGTTCCTGCAGAGGGTCCGCCTCCTCACCGAGGAGCGCGACGAGCAGGTGCTCAAGAACACCCTCATGCTGGAAAAGCTCCGCGCCGAGTTCGCGCCGATCGAGCAGGAGCAGAAGAAGCTCCAGATCCAGGGGCAGATGGAGGACGAGAAGACCGCGCAGGCCTCGGCCGCCCTGCGCTATCAGCGCGACAGGGCGAGGCTCGAGAACGACGTCGCGCGCGAGAAGCTCAACGCCGAGCAGATCAAGGCGGACGCCGAGAAGCTGCGCCGCGACCTCGTCGTCCAGGAGCTCGACTTCCAGGCCCGCAAGCTGCGCCAGGAGGCGGACCTCGCCGACAACAAAACGGTCGCCATCAAGGCCGACCTCGAGCTGCGCGAGAAGAAGGAGATCTGGAGAAAGCAGGCCAACCACGAGCCCGATTACGAGAAGGAGCCGTTCAAGAACGGCGTGCTGACGGTCACCGACCGCCGCATCCCGCTCGACGGCCCGATCGTCTACGGCACCGCGGACTACGTGACCGAGCGCATCCACTACTTCAACAACAAGTCCGAGGAATACCCGATCTTCCTCGTGATCGACCGCAGCCCCGGCGGCTCGGTCATGGAGGGCTACCGCATCCTCAAGGCGATGCAGGCGAGCAAGGCGCCCGTCCATGTCATCGTGAAGTCGTACGCCGCGAGCATGGCCGCCACGATCGCGACCCTCGCGCCTTACTCATACGCGTACCCGAACGCGGTGATCCTTCACCACCAGATCTGGAGCGTGCTGTTCGGCAATCCGACCCAGCAGAAGCAGCAGCTCGACGTCCTCAAGGAGTGGGACCGCCGCCTGCGCGAGCCGATCGCGAAGAAGATGGGCACGAGCCTGGAGAAGTTCACGGCCGAGATGTACAAGCAGAACGTGGACGGGGACTGGGAGGAATTCGCGGACGCCGCGGTCAAGCTCAAGTGGATCGACCACGTCGTCAGCGAGATCCGCGAGACCGGCATCCTCAAGGAGCCGGAGACCAAGCTCGAGGACAAGCCGAAGGCCGCGTTCGGCCTGGCCGAGGAGTCGGACGCGAAGGGCGACCGCTTCATGCGGCTGCCGCGGCTCCAGCACGCCGACGCGTACTTCCTGTACAACCGCGACGGCTACTACCGCTGATGGACCTCAAGGCGGTCCTGTCCAATAGCGAGGACGCCCTCCCGACGCTCGAGCAGAACCTGTCGACGGGGACGGCGGTGACGGCGGGGACGTCGTCCCTGCCGACCATCACCGCCGACGCCTCGACCTACTGGAAGATGGGGGGCAGCACCGTCATGGGCCTCGCCGGGATGGTCTACCTCGGCTACGGAAAGAAGAACGGCGACGTCCCGAAGATGATCATCGGCGCCGTTCTGACGCTGGGCAGCCTGTTCATGTTCTGATATGAATACCGCGACGATGCATCCCATGTTCCTGGCGATGGCGATGCTCGGCATCGGGGCGAGCTTTTACGGGCTGCATGCGCGCGCCCCGGAGCTGTCGCCCTACCTGTTCGCCGCGAGCGCCCTGGCGCTGGCCTTCCGCGCGCGGGCCGTGCTGCGGGAAAACGACGACGACCCGGCCGGGGCGATCGACTTCGAACGGCTGCGGCGGCTCGACCTCTCCGGCCGCGCGGACCGGCTCAAGGAGAGCCTCCGCGGTCACGACGGGATCGTGGACGCGGCGGTCGCGGCGCTGCGGCGCAACGCGGGTCTCGCGGGCTCCGGCCGCACTCTCGGCGCGTTCATGCTCGCCGGCCCGACGGGCACCGGCAAGACCTACCTGGCCGAGCTCATGGCGCGCTCGCTCTATCCCGACAGCCAGCCCCTGATCCTGAGGATGAACCAGTACAAGCAGCCGGAGGACGTCTACACCTTGATCGGCCCGCCGCCGGGACAGCCCGGCTACGAGATCGGGGGGGCGCTGACGCGGCCGGTGCTGGAGAATCCATACCGCGTCGTCGTGCTCGACGAGATCGACAAGTGCCATCCCGACGTGCGCGACTGCCTCTACAACGTCCTCGACGCGGGCGAGTGCCGGGAGAAGAGCTCGGGGCGCATGGTCCACTTCAACGCGTGCCTCTTCTTCGCGACCTGCAACGCCGGCGTCGAGGGCCTGCGCGCGCTCAAGCAGGCGCCGCTCGACGGCTCCGTGCTCATGGGCCGCATGCGCGATGTCTTGATGAAGGACGGCGGCTTCGAGAAGGCCTTCCTCGCGCGCTTCGACGACATCTTCTTCATGGACGAGCTCGCTCCGATCCACGTGGCCGAGGTCTCTTGCCTGAGGCTCGCGGCGCAGTGGAAGCAGTACGGCATCGAGGTGACCTTCGCCTCTCCCGAATTGCTGCTCGAGGCGATGCGCAAGAACGCCGACTTCAAGGAGTACGGCGTGCGCCAGCTGTACCGGCTGATCCAGGATTTGACCGACGCGTCGATTCAGGAGGCCCGCGCGAACGGGATGCATCAGGTGCGCCTGGGCATCGACGGGGCGACGGGCAGGATCGTGATCGCGGGAGGGACGGAGTGAAGAAGCTCCTTCGCGATCCGTGGGTCCAGCTCTTCGCCTTCACGACGGCGCTGACCGCCGTCCTGGCCTTCGTCGTGCCCGCTTTGGCGCCGCCGCTCGCCGCCGCTCCCTCTCCGGCCTTGTCCGGGTCCGGGGTCAGCACCGCGCCGCCGCCCGCCGCGCCGCCGCTTGCCGCGCCTCCCTTGGGTCAGCCGTCATTCTCCGGGCCCGGGGTCGGCCCAGCGCCGTTGTCCGGCCCGTCGCTCTCGGGCCTGCCCTCTCCGACCCTGTCCGGGCCCGGAGTCGTCAAGATCATGACCTCGAAGACGCCGGGTCGCTGGATCGTCGACTCCTCCGGCGCGGCCGACTCCGACACGAAGGAGGTCAACGACGCCGTCGGAAACGCGAAAGACAAGGACGTGATCACGGTCCGGCCCGGCGTTTATAAGGTCGAGCTCGTGACGGCGCAGAAGACGCTCACGCTCGAGGGCACGGACCCCGACCGAGCCAAGGCCGTGCTCGAGGCCTCCGACCGGGTCGCCATCTCGGTCGGCGGAGGCGCGCTCATCCTCCGGAATCTCACCGTGCGCAACACCAAGGGCGATTACGGCAGCGTCATCGAGGCCAACCTCGCTCATGTCGAGCTCGCCAACGTGCGCGTGGAGACCACCGGCAACAGCGTCGGCGTCAATCTCAAGGAGGCCTCGCTGGGGGCGTCCGACTGCGCGTTCTCCGGCGGACGCACGGGGGTGGACCTCGCGTCCGCTTCGAAGGCGACGCTCACGCGATGCACGCTCGAGGGCCATCATACGGCGCTCAGCGCCTCGGAGAACAGCGAGCTCGTCCTCTCCTCGATCGCCATCAGCGGCGGGAACATGGGAATCTACGCGACGAAGCGCACGAAACTGACGATGGTCAACGGCCGCATCTCGGGCCAGGACGCCAGCGCCGTCATGATGTCGGATCAAGGCTCGCGCGCGGATCTGACGAAAGTCGAGATATCCAACGCCAGGGACGGCTTGTGGATGTACGAGGGCGTGGAGCTCGTCGTGAAGGGGTCGACCTTCACCGACATCCGCGGCCAGGCGGTGCTCATCTCGGAGCGGGGAACCAAGGGCGGCGTCTTCGGCTCGGTGTTCATCGGGAACAAGACCTCGATCCGGATCGCCAGCCATGGGAAGATCGAAGTCGAGGGGAGCACGTTCAAGGGCAGCGACCGCTACGCCGTCGAGGCCGACGACGGCTCGGAGCTGACGATGACGGGCAGCATCCTCGAGGATAACGCCGGCTCGGCCGTCTACGTCCACCGCCAGGCGAAGGCCGTGCTGAAGGATGTGAATATCCGGAGGAGCGGGGACAACGGCCTTTTCATCGGGGAAAGCTCCTCGGCCGAGCTGACGCGAACGACGATCTCCGACGGCATGAAGGCCGGCGCCGCGCTGGGGATCGACGCGAAGCTCGAGGCGGCGGCCTCCGAATTCTCGGGCAACCGCCGCTGCGGGCTCGCCTTCATCGCGGACGGGGGGAGCGCGAAGATGCGCGGCGCGCGGATCGCACGCAACGAATGCGCGGTCTCCTTCGTCGAGGGCGGCGCCGTCGACAGCACGGACGGCGACTTCCTGGGCAACCGAAAGGGCGCCTTCATGTTCCTGGAAAAGAACAAGAAGAAGATCGTCCTGAGCGGCGCCGGCAACAAGACGAAATAGGCTAGCGCTTTTTGAAGTCGAGTCCGTCGGAGCGGTACACCCGCTTGAAGCCCTTGCGCGTCGTGAAGTCCGCGGCCGCGGGCTTGCGCCGGCCCAGCGCCGCGCGCCCTTCCGGGGTCAGCTCGCGATCGAAGACGTCGACGGCCGCGGACATGTCCGCCGCTCTCTCGGCCCATTCCTGCAGCAAGGCGATGTCTTCGAGCAGAACCAGGCGAGCGGCCGCATAGACGGGGGCGTCCTCGGCGCGCTTGAGCGCCAGGAGCCGGGCCGTGAGCGTCTTGATGTCGGCCGCCGCCCGGGCCGGCGCGGTCGCGACGGCGACCGCGAACGCCGCGGCCGGAGCGGGGGCTGCGGCCCTCGCCGCCGGGGCGCAGAGCAGCAGAAGGACTAATGCGGTCATGGTTTGAACTCCAGGTTCCCTGATTTCAGCTGGACGCCCTCGTCCTTCTTGTCTTCCGCGACGGGGCGCTCTTGACGCTTGAAGTCCGCGGCAGCCGGCTTGCGCTTCTCGATGGCGGCTCGCCCGAGCTCGGTGAGCCGATAGCCGACGTTGTCTGCCTCCAGCGTGCCGGGCCGCGCGGCGCGCTCGATCGCGTCCTGCAGCTCGGCGAGGCTCTGCAAAAGAGAGCGCCGTTCGGACGCGTAATATTTCGCGCTCATCGCGAGGGCCTCCTCGCGCTTCAGCGTCAGCCCCTTCGACAGGACCTTACGGGCGAACTCGCCGTCTTTGAGGGCTTCCGGCACCAGGCTCTCGATGTTGGCCGTAAATCCGGAGACGGACGTCGCGTACATCAGGGCCATGCGGGCGCGAGGCATGAGGTCGAAATCCTCCCAAAGGCTCAGGGCCTGCGCGGGAGAGCTTGAACGGGCCAGGAGGAGAATCCCGGCGATGAAGACCGCGCGGGCGCGCCTTCGAGGACCCGATGCGCTCACGGCTTCCCGCTCCCGAACTCGAGCGTGCCGGGCTTGAGCTCCGCGTCCGCGTTCCGCTGATTCTCGGGGACCTCGCGGCGCTTAAGCTTGAAATCCGAGGCGACGGGCTTGCGCGTCCCGAGCGCCTTCCGGCTCGGTTCGGTGATATCCCAGTCGACGCCGTCTTTCCGGAGCCCTCCGGGTTTCGGGGCGCGCTCGACGGCGTCCTGAAGCCAGGCGAGATACATCAGAAGAATCTCGCGGTCGCTCGAGTTGTAGCGCGCCGCGCGCGCGAGCGTCTCCTCGCGCTTGAGCGTCAGGCCGCGCGCGCGGAGCATGCGGCCGTATTCCCCGGCTCCGAGCATGGAGACGGTGAAGCCCTCGATGTTCAGCGCGAGGTGCTCCGGCGTGATGCCGGGCGTGAGGACGTAGCCGTACGTCGGCAGCGGCTCGGACAGCTCGTCCCATGAGATCGGGGCCTGCGCATGCGCGTTGGCGAGGAGCGTCAGACCGAGCACCCCGAGCGTCAGGCGTCCGCGGCGCATCAGTTCTCCAGGTAGGTTTTGAGCCGCTTGCGCCAGCCGGGAAGCCAGCGGTTCTCGTCGCGCGCGGGCGGGCTGTTGGCCACGCGTCGGGTGAGCGCCGCGTCGGCGGACGAGGCGAAGGCCTCCACGGAGGCCCGTCCAGGAGCCGCGTCCGCCATGCCCTCGAGAACCTGGAGCAGTCCCCAGCCTTCGCCGTTGTAGCGCTCGGCCGGGTTGACGCCCTCGCCCTTGAAGTTCACGTAGTCCATCAAGGCGTAGACTCCGTTGGGCACGGAGGCGACGCGGTCGAAGCGGCTCTGAAGCGCCGGGCGCTCGGAGGCCGGCGCGGCCGCGAGGATCTTGGGCAAGGCCGACTCCAGGCGGTCGGCCGCGTAGCGGGCCTGGACGCCGATCGTGCCGGCGAGCAGATCGCGCAGCTCGTTCATGCGCGGGCCGCGGAAGTCGGCGAAGAAGGCGTCGCGGTCGGGCCAGGGGCAGGACGGCTTGCCCTGGAGCCAGGCGGGCAGGGTCCGCCCCGAGGCGGCCAGCGCGTCGA
The DNA here is from genome assembly GCA_028714015.1 of Elusimicrobiota bacterium. Lineage (GTDB taxonomy): Bacteria > Elusimicrobiota > Elusimicrobia > UBA1565 > UBA9628 > GWA2-66-18. Next base: position 9,503 of record JAQTNG010000022.1, read on the forward strand.
GCAGGCCGGGGAAGCTCTCCGTGAACGGGCCGGGCTCGCCCGCCTTGTACCAGATGAAGTGGCCGATGCCGAGCGAGGCGAAATTCTCGCCCTTGTTCCAGTGCGTGAGCCCGTCGATCGTGGCGCCGCTCTCGTTATTCCAGATCTTGCGGCCGACGGCCTCGGCTTCGGCGTCGCTCAGGCGGATTCCGGCGTGGGCGCAGGACGACGCGGCGAGCAGGGCGGCGCACAGCAGGGCTCTGTTCATGAGCCCCATTTTAGCACGGCGCGCGCGTCAGGGACGCGCTTTTCCGTGGCGCAGCGAGCGGTGCCGGTAGCGCTTGACCTTGTGCGTGAAGAAGATGGGCTCGTGCACCGGCGTGCCGCGGTGCTTGGGCGACGAGGCGACGGCCACCCCGGAGCGATCGAGCCGCGGCGGCTCGGTCCAGTTCAGCACGGGGGTCCCGAGCACGGCGTCCGGGCGCAATCCCCCGCGCAGCTTGTGCGGCCGGCGGTCCTCCAGGGTCTGCCGCCGCCGATGCTTCACGTCGGCGCTGAACGGCAGGCGCCACGTCTGCAGGTTCGCCAGTCCTTGGGGCCCGGGCTTCTCTTTTTTCATGGCCTCATTTTAGCGCGGGGCGCGTGACGCCGATTCGACGGGGATGTAACGCTATTGCGCGGCGCGGGCGTCGATCCCTTCGTGAAAGCGCCAGGCGGCGGCGAAGGCGCCGGCCGTGACGACATGCCAGACCGCGTGGAACTGGAGCCGATGGTCGTCGGGCCTGCAGGCGAAGTCCGTGTGATCGAGGTGCCAGCAGGCGTAGGCGATGATCAGTAGAAAACCGCACAGCCAGAGCGGGGCGTAGGAGGGGGCGTCGCGCTTGACGATCATGAGCCGGATCTCCAGGGCGGCGAGGAGGAGGCTTTCAGCGAGGACGATCGTCTGGATGCCCCAGCCCGCGGCGCGGAAGGCGAACAGGGCGGCCATGCTCGCGGCGAACAGGCCGCCCCAGAATCGAAGAGCGCCCTTCTCGGCCAGAAGGCCGGCGCGCAGAAGGCCGCGCGCCAGGGCCCAGCCGATGAGCAGGAACATGCCGGCGTAGTCGAGGACCTGGCCCGCGAAGGTGTAGGACGCGTGGAAGACGAAGGACGAGACGCCGACCGCGACGGACACGGGACCGAGGCCGCCGGCCGACAGCGCGCTCCGCTTCGGCGAACGCGCCATGATCCATAAGCCCACCGCCAGGTAGGGGAGGTTCGACCAGGTGTTCGCCGGGGCCGCGATCCAGCCGCTCAGATTGGCCTCGCAATGCTTGATGTCGGGCAAGGCCCAGCCGCTCCAGGGGGAACCGGCGGGCAGGGGAGGCACGAGGCGAGGATTCACGCCGGCACTGTACCGAAATGCGCCCCGGGGGGTCTAGGTCGAGGGTCCCGGTTGGGCCTAGGCCGCTTGGCGGCCGTTTTTGGCCTCCTTGGCCCGCAGGGAAAAGGGGGTCATCTTGGTAGGATTAAGGCATGAAGAAAACCACTTTCGCCGCGATCGCCGCCCTTCTCCTCTCCGTCGCCGCTTCCGCCCAGGTCGTCGGGTCGTGGAGCACGCTCGAAGGACAGAACAGCCGCATCGCGGAGCGCCGCACGGTCGCCGTGAGCGACAAGGCGGCTTGGGAAAAGGTCTGGAAGGAGCACTCGGCCGAGGCTCCGGCCCCCGCGGTGAACTTCAACGAGGAAAGCGTGGTCGCGGTGTTCCTCGGCGAGACGAAGGCCGCCGGCGTGAAGATCGAGATCGTCGTCCAGAACGACATGATCGACTCCAACCGCCTCAACGTGTTCTATAAGGAAGTCCGGTCCGCCTCCAAGTCCTTCGCCGCCCAGGTGATCTGCCATCCCTTCGCGATGGTCAAGGTTCGCAAAGCCTCGGTCGTCTCCTTCGAAGTCAACGGCCGCATGTCCATCCCCGAGAACCGCCAGGCTCCGAAGAACCCGCGCGACGACGCCAAGGTCCGCGCGCTGCTCGAAGCCCTCCCGTCCTTCGACGGCCGCTGATTTAGGACCGGACCCGTCGAGCATCAGGCTCAAAAACCCCTCGACAATTTCGGTTTCCGGGCCTATACTGCCACTGTGAAGCGACCCCTCGCCTTCGCCCTCGCCTTCCTCATTGTCGCCTTATCCCCGGGCGCGCCCGCCTATCAGGCCTTCGCGCAGACGGTGGGCCAGACCGGCGCGAGCGCGGGTTCGGCGGGCGACGCCGCGACCTCGGTCAACTCCGGCGTCAACAGCGGCGGGCTTTCGGCGCCTTTGGCGCTTCCCGTCCAATCGCTGGGCCTCAACGGCAGCCTGTCGCCGAACGCCGTCGCGCCGGCGCTCAGCGCCGCGATTGTTCCGTCGCTGACGGCGCCCGTCGTCAATCCCGCCGCCTTCGTTCAGGGCGCGCCGGTCGCCCGGCCCGCGGCGCTCGGCTACGCGCGCCTGGCTCCCGCCGCCGTCGGGAGCGCGCCGGGCAAGACCTTCGTTCCCGGCGCGCCGGCGCCCGCCTCGAAGACGGGCGCCCCGGGCACCGCCGCGTCGAGGCAGGTCGAAGCGCTGACGCTCGCCGCGAAGCCGGTTTTAGAGGGCGTCAAGAACGGCGACGCGACGCTCGCGCTCAACGGCGTCTACGAGAACGGCTCCTCGCGCGGCGAGCTCGGCGCGGTGACGGGCCGCTCCGGGCCGGGCGCGCTGCGTTCGGGGCTCAAGAAGTCCGCGCCCTCGGCCGGGCCTCAATCGGCGGAGGAGGTGCCGGCGGCGGCGGCTCCCGCGGCCAAGCCCGGCCTGTGGCAGCGCCTCAAGTCCACTTTCGACCTTTCCGAGTTCTCCAAGAGCGAGAAGTCCTACATCCTCGGCCAGGCCGTCTTCCTGCTCGCGATCTCCGTGTACCTCGCGTCCTTGCCGCTCTTGGTCAAGGCGCTGACCGGCGACGCGGCGATGACGGGCGTGGCGCGCATGGTCCACTACTGGGTGTTCGGCGGCGCGTCGCTGTTCGCGGGCGCGGTCGTCGGCAAGAGCCCGATGAAGCGCATACTCGTCGGCGCGGCCGGCGGGCGCGCCCTGCTGTTCGGCTCGATCGGAGCGCTCGCCCTCTTCGGCGGCCTGCCCTGGGCCGGTTTCCTCGTCCTGGTCGGCGTGAACTCCCTGATCGTCGCCCACAACCACCTCGTCGACATCGACACCGGCGGCGCGGCCAAGATATTCAAGGGCGCGGACCAGAAGTCCACCGACCACAAGATCGAGAAGGCCGGCTACGTCTACGACTTCATCTACTACGGCATGATGCTCGTCGTGCCCGCCCTGATCGGCCTGCCGATGGACTGGCTCGACGGGCGCTTCGGCGCCGGCATCGGCGCGGGGGCCGGCTTCGCGGTGTTCGCGGCCCTGATGGGCGTCGTCTCCTACATCTACGCGACCAAGGTGGTCACGGTCGGCGACATGGTCTCCGAGCCGTGGGCCGGCGTCAAGAATTACCTCGGCCGCCTGTTCGGCGCGCTCAAGACCTTCGGGCGCATCCTGCTGGACGTGCCGCGCCGCAACTGGGCGACGGCCAAGATCATCCTCGGCAACAAGGCCATCCTCGCGCGCTCGGCGATGGCGACGATGGAGAACTTCGTCGAGGACGCGCTGTTCGCCGTCGTCCTGCCGACCTTCGCCATCGACATACTCAAGGTCGGCGCGTTCGGCAACGGCCTCCTGCTCTCCGCGATCACCGCCGGCGGCCTCGTCGCCTCGATGTTCCTGATGAAGCGCATACAGGCCCTGCAGCAGAAGCACGGGACCTACAAGGTGCTGGCCGGCCTGACCGCGGTCGCGGCCCTCGCCTTCATCCCGTCGATCGGCCTCTGGCTCGTGCCCTCGATCTTCCTCGCGATCCCCGCTGTGTTCCTGATGAAGCTGATGCTGCAGCCGCTGCGCTCGCGCATGCGCGCCTTGCTTCAGACCGAGATCAAGAACGACCCGAAGGCCGCCGGCCACGCCGACGACATCTACAGCCTGATGACCTTCGTCGAGGTGATCTCGGCCGGCGCGGGCGGCCTCGCGTTCGCGTGGCTGTTCCACCACTCCCTGCCCGGCACCGCGCTCGCGCTGACCTTGGGCGCGCTCGCGCCGATGAAGATCGTCACGCTCACCCTGTTCGCGATGGGCTTCGTCTACCTCGGCGGCCTGCGCTGGGTCAAGGCTCAGCTCAGCAAGCCGACGCAGAGCGTCCACAAGTCGCCCGAGGGCAACGAGGCGAAGATGCTCGAGCGCCTCTCGATCAGCCTGAAGGAAAACGGCCTGCCCGGCTACAAGACGGCCGTGGTCAACGGCGCCGCGAGCGAGGACCTGCCGACGGTCGTCGTCCTGGCCCCTTCCTCCCGTCATAAGATCGCGCTGGCCCGCGAGGGCGGCCGCCAGTCCCCCGGGAACTTCCATCTGGTGCTCGACGCCTCCTGGCTGATCCAGGAGACCTACCCCGACGGCCGCACCAAGCTTCTCGTCAAGAAGGGGGTCGAGTTCGACGCGAACGGCCAGGCGACCGTCGTCGAGTACGAGGTTCCGCGCCGCGTGCGCTACTTCGCGGACTACTTCACGCTCGGCGCCAACGACCGCGACGACGGCGACGTCTTCGAGAAGAACCTGGACGTGCCGCAGTCGAACTCGCTGCAGCTCGAGAAGGTCGTCAACGACAAGCTGGGCACGCGCCTGATCCTGGCGGCCGGCGGCGTGGCGGTGCCCGCGACCTTGGCCTTGCTGATGCCCCTGCATCACCTGGCGGGACGGCCGATGGGCGCCCAGGGCACCGTGCAGGTCGAGGCGATGCCCGCGGCCGCGTCCCGCGAGGCCGCCGTCGGCAAGCTCGTGGACGATTATCTTTCGAAGTTCGAAGGGGAGGAGCTCGTCGTCAAGCCCTCCGGCCCCCAGTTCCACTCCGGCCGCGGCGTCAAGTTCTTCAAGAAATCCGAGCGCGACGCGATCGTCGCTCACGCCCTGGCGCTGGCCGTCGACGGCCAGATGACCGAGGACGGAGCCGTCCTGCTCGACGAGCGCGTGAACTCCGCTCCGCTCGACCGCGGCGGCCGCAAGATGGAGACGACGGGCCGCATACTCGTCGCCCGCACCCCGTGGGGCGGGACGGCGACGACCGGGATGTTCGCCCGCGTCGGGCCGTGGGGCAAGCCGACCACCGCCGAGGCGGCCGACCCGCGCGACAACGCGACGGTCGAGCCCATGGAGAAGCTTTTCGCCGAGTGGAAGAAGGCGGGCCTCCTCGACGACCGCTCCGCGCGCGAGCTGAACGCGCGGATGCGCAAGACGGGGGAGAACGCGCTCACGGCGATCGCCGAGTACGAGAAGACCTTCGAGCGCAAGGAAGGCGAGCCTTACCAGGCGCAGAGCGACATGATCGGGCTGGACGTGATGATCGAGAAGCGGGCCGGGAAATTGACGCCCGTCATCATCGAGGTCAACGATCACGACTCGGGCGGCCAGTACAATCTCGACTTGATGCACCCCGAGCGCGCCGGCGAGCACTCGCGCGAGTGGGTCGCCACGATGCTGCAGCGCGCGCGCCGCGACGCGCTGAAGGGCAAGCGCATCCTGCTGGTCGGCGCGGGCTACGAGGGCAAGCGCCCGATCTTCCTGCGCGCCAAGGAGCTCGGCGTGAAGGTCGTCCTCGCCGGGCCGCGCAGCGCGTTCGTGGACAGCCTGCTCAAGGACGGGCTCGTCGACGAGTACATCGAGACCGACAACACGAAGGTCAAGGAGGCGCGCGACGTCATCCGCAAGAAGCTCCAGCGCTCCGCGCGAAAGAACGGGAAGCTCGACGGCATCACCACCTTCTGGGAAGACGACGTGGAGCTGACGGCCTTGGTCGCGGAGGACGCGAAGCTGCCGTACCACAGCCCGAACGCGGCGCGCTCGGCCCGCAGCAAGTTCGAAACGCAGAAGATTTTGAAGGCCTCGGACGTGCCCGCCGCCCGCCACGAGATCGTGAGCAACCTCTCCACGGCTTCGGACGCCGCCGGGCGCGCGGCTTTGGCCGAGGGCTTCCGCAAGGCGGCGGAGCGGGTCGGCTTCCCCGCGGTGCTCAAGCCCGTGTCGGGCGCCGCCGCGATCGGCACCGAGAAGGTCAACTCGATGGAGGAGGCCGTGAGCGCCTACGAGCGCATCAGCGCCCTGATCAACCCCAAGACCGACGCGATCTTCGCGCTCAACTCCGACCTCCTTCTCATGCAGTACCTCGACGGAAAGGAGTACGACGTCGACCTGGTCATGGTGGACGGCAAGCCGGTGTTCGAGTCTCTCGCCGACAACAAGCCCACGCGCGAGCCCTCGTTCCTCGCCACGGGCTCGCGCCTGCCGAGCACCCTGACCGCGAAGCAGCAGCGAGAGTCCATCGACCAGGCGATCGCGGCCGCGCGCGCGCTGGGCCTGACGGACGGAGTCCTGCACATGGAAGGCAAGTACACGACCGAGGGCGCCCGCCTGATCGAGGCCAACGCGCGCATGGGCGGGACCTACGTCCATGAGTGGGTCAAGACCGTCTGGGGCGTGGACCTCGCCGAGGAGGGCTTCATGGCTGCGGCGCGCGTCGGCGGCGAGCCGTTCAAGCCCGCGATCCCGCTCGTCCATCTCGACGGCGATTTCTTCAACTCGGACAAGCCCGGAATCCTGAAAGCCATCGAGATCCCCGACGCGGTCCGCGCGATGCCCGGCTTCATACGCTTCCGCGAGGCCAAGCATGTCGGAGACCGCATCAGCCTCGAGGAGAACGGCGGCTACGCGCGCATCGGGATGATCGAAGCGGGCGGCGAGAGCGCCGAGGAAGCGCGCCGCAACCTCGAGGCGATCAAGGCGAAGATCCGCGTCGTCGTCGAGTAGCCCCGGGTCCTGCGGGCCGAAACCCCTAGGCCCTTTCCCTTCGTGACGGCGGGCCTTTAGGACCTTCGGTCCTTTCGCGGTCGTTGCTAGACTCGGGCCATGAAACACCGAGCCCCCGTCGCCGCCCTCGTCTCACTCTTTCTCGCCTCGTCCTCTTTCGCCCAGACCGTCGGCGTCGTCACGGCGCCGCGTCTTCCCGGCGGGGCCCCGACGCTGATTATCCCCGGCGCGCCCGCGCTCGGCGGCGGCCTCTCGATGCCGACGCTCACGCCGCTCGCGCTGATGCCGACGCTGGCGATGCCCGTGATCGCGCCCGTGCCCGTCGCGGCGCTCATTCCCGCGGCGCTCGCGCCCGTCCGGTCCGCGCCCGCCGCGCTCGGCGCCGCGAAGGCCTTGACCGGCTCGCTGTCCGCGGCGTCCGCGCAGGGCAAGGACCAGGCTCCCGCGCTCTCCGCCGCCTTCGACGGGTCCGCGCAGCGGTCTGCCGCCGCGTCGCCCGACGCGGTCTCCGTGCCCGCCGCGCCGTCGTCCGATTCGTTCGTCCTCGAGGCGCGGCGCCGCTTCAACGCGCTGCGCCGCGCGGAAGCGTCCCGCGGCTCGCGCCCCGAGGGCGCGATCCCGAGCGACGAGGACATGCACGGCCGCATGGACCGCCTGCCTTCGACCAACCCCGAGCGCATGAAGTTCATGATCGAGCTGTTCAAGCTCGGCGGCGCGACCGACGCCGACATCGTCCTTCAGGACGCGGGCCGCGGCCGCAACAACGTCATCGTCACGAAGAAGGGCCGCACCGACCGCGTGATCGTCGTCGGCGGCCACTACGACAAGGTCAGCGAGGGCCTCGGCAAGATCGACAACGGCACCGGCTCGACGATGGTCGCCAATCTGTATCAGGCGTTGAACGGCGTCGACACCGACGCGACGATCGTCTTCATCGCCTTCGCCCGCGAGGAAGAGGGGCTCTACGGCTCCGCGGCGTACGTGAAGTCCCTCGACAAGGCCCAGCGCGGCAAGATCGACGCGATGATCAACCTCGACACGCTCGCGGTGGACGGCACGTTCTCGTGGAAGAACAACTCCACGCGCGGGCTGCTCGACCGCCTCGCGCAGGTCTCGCGCGAGTCCGGGCACGCGCTGAAGGAAGACTATCTGAACGGCGGCGACGCCGACTCCTCGACCTTCCGCGAAGCGGGCATCCCCGCGGTCACGGTGTACGGCGCGTCGCAGGACGTGATCTTCGACGTCATCCATTCCGAGAACGACAACATGGCCGCGTTCAACCTTCAGCACTACAAGAACGCGTACCTGCTCGTGCTCGAGGCGATCAAGTCGCTCGACCGGGCCCCTCTCGGCCCCGTCGGACGCAGGGACGTTTAAAGCGTCGCGCGGACGCCGGGGCCCAGGAAAAATTGGGACCAATGCCCGCGCGATTGAGGGACCTTCGACCCGCGGGGCGGCGAAGGGGGCTGTGATACCATGGCGGCCGGGACGCGCGAGACTCGAACGATGCACGGGGAAATCGTGAAGAGAAAAACGGCGAAGCAAGTTGTGTCCATCCTTTGTTGTTCAGTGCTCATGAGTGGGTCTTCCGCGCCGGCTTTCGCGCAAGTCCTGCGCGGCGATATCGGCGGAGCCGGAATCCATACGGGTCCCGTCGGCGGAGCCCTTTCCGCCGTTCCGGCCGGCATGAACCCCGCCCTCGACGGCGGGGTTTCTCTTATAAAGGGAGGCCTGGCGCCGACCTTGATCGCGCCCGCCGCCTTGACGCCGGCCCTGAGCGCCCCGATCGCTCTGGCTCCCGCGAAAGCCGTCGTCGCCGCGGCCGCGAAGGCCATGCCCGTGACCGCCCTCGGCGCCGCCCGTACTCTGGCCGCCGCGATCGGCGACGAGAACCTCCCCAAGGGCCCGGCCCAGGCCAAGGACGCGGCGGATAAGGCGTTCGACGGCGGCGCCGGCAACGGCGCGGTCGAAGGCGAGGACGCGTCCGCTCCCTTCGCCGCGAACGGCGCGCCGCTCGCCCAGCTCTACCCGCGCGTCGTGTTCCTGCAGGACGTGTTCAAGGGCCCCGTGTCCGAGAAGACCGTCGAGTACGTCAACAAGCTCGTGGACGCCGGCGTGCACGTGGTGTTCCTGACCTGGCGCCCGCACCGCGGCGCGGACTCGGCCGATTCGATCCTGATGGAGCGCGTCAAGCAGTCGCGCAACAATCCGGTCATCGTGGTCTCCTACAACGGCGGCAAGGTGTCTTTGCACGGCCGCGCGGCGAACCCGAAGCCGCTCATCGAAAGCGTCGGAGCCTTCCCCGCCGACGCGCTCGCCAAGATCAAGAAGATCGCCAATGTCGTCGAGGCCGTTCCGACCGAGGCCGAGGCGTTCTCCGTCACCGTGAAGCTCGATGAGAAGGCCGCGACGCCGTCGCTCAGCGCCCAGATCAACGCCCTGAACCGCAAGTTCAAGGCCGCGGGCCTCGACTACAAGGCCGAGGCACACCCGACTTCGTCGGGTGTAGCTATCATCCACTCCCAGCCCCTGCGCTTCTCGCTCGCCCGCGTGATGCAGGCCCTCGAGACGCAATTCGCCGGCGAGAACCTGTCGGCGTCGCCCGAGAAGTTCCTGATCCTGTCGGACTCCGTCAAGTCGCCCCGCTTCTCGACCTCCTTCCCCAAGAACTCCGAGATCCAGGTGGTCCGCGGCGGCGCGGCGATGGAGAACGTGCTCGGCGCCGTCCTCGGCGACCGCGCGCTCGGCAGCGTTTCGCTTAAGCTCGGCAAGCTCCGCCAGTACGTCGAGTACTGGGAGCCGTCCCACAGCCGCGCGCGCTCCTACGAGCCCGACGCGGTGGGCGGCAGCGGCGGGGGCGGCTCCGTGCGCCGCGCCGGCGGCGACCGCGAGACCAACAAGATGTTCGCGATGTACGTCGGGACCATCATGTTCCGCATGATGGCCCAGCTCTACGATGACATCTTCCGCGGCCAGCACCAGCTCGCCAAGCTCACCGTCCTGCAGGCGCAGCTGCGCTCGATGTGGTACGCCCCGCTCAAGCACGGCGTCTACGTCAACAAGGGCCTGGCCAAGATCATGAGCACCCCCGCGTGGAAGGCCCAGAGCAAGGGCTACCTCGAATACGCGAACTCGTACCTGACGAACTTCTACTTCCGAGAGTTCGGGGACTACACCCGCGCCGCCCGCAACGTGCAGGAGAACTACGTCGGCCTCTCGACGGACCGCAAGAGCCTGATCACGCTCGAGTTCGTGTCGGCCGCGACGGGCAAGCTGTACAAGATCCACACCCGCATACCGCGCGTCATGCGCCTCGAGATGGCGCAGGGCCTCACGCTCACCGCCTACGCCTACCGCACCGGCAAGGAAACCCCGGACGACGGCGAGGAGTTCCTCGCCCGCGTGCTCGCCATGGCGATGCTCAAGGGCCACGCCCGCAAGGGGCCCGACGGCAAGTGGCACCACGGCTCGCCCGAGGGGAAGGTCATCGAGAGCCTCAACGTCCAGCTCGAGTACCGCACCAGCGCGCGCCTCCACATCTTCAAGGCCGAGGACTTCCTGCGTCTTGAGGAAGGCCAGACCGTCAACGGCCCGATCGTCCAGGAGATCATCTCCGCGATCGAGCGCGAGGAGGCCGACGCCGAGTACCAGGCCTACTACGCCGAGCAGGAGCAGGAAGCCACGAAGGACGATCTGAAGAAGAAGCCGGCCGCGAAGAAGGCGGCGGCGAAGAAGCCCGCCGCGAAGAAGCCGGCGGCTAAGCCCGCCGGAAAGGGGAAGTAGCATGAAGCGCGCGGCCCGTTTGCTCCGGGTCGTCCTGGCGGCGGCCCTTCTGGCTCCGTCGTCGGCGTTCGCGCAGATGCGCGCCTCCGTCCCGGGCGCCTCGGCGGGAGCTCCGACCGTGGTTCCTTCCTTTGGCGCCGGGCTCTCCGCTCCGTCGGTCTCCGCTCCTTCGTTGAGCATGCCGTCCCTGACGCTGACGCCCGTCCTGTCGGCTCCGTCTCTGACCCCGTCCGCCGTTTTGTCGGCGCCTTCTGCGCTGAAGCCCGCCGCGCTGTCCGCGGCCAAGGCCGCTGCGAAGGCCGGGGTCGTCCCCGCGGCCCAGACTCCCGTCGATCCTCAGGCCCCGGCGAAGCTGAGCGCGCTGACCGCCCTGCGCGACATGCCCGCGAGCCTCGAGTCCGCGCCCGCCGCCGCGGGACGCTTCGACGGCGCGAAGCCGCGCGCCGCGCTCGAGGAGCCGGTCGAGCCCGAGACCGTCACCGGCGAGATTTCCGACCAGAACGTCGAGGACGATCTCGCCCTCTGGTTCACGCGCAAGCAGAAGGCCGACATCAAGAAGGACCAGGTCTACGCCCTCGTGCGCCCGGTCCTCGGCAGCGGCTCGCGCCGCTACTGGGAGAAGTTCGAGGAGAAGAAGAGCCTCGTCATCAAGGTCGCCGGCCAGGGCATGTTCATCTCCAAGGTCACCTACGCCCGCACCGTGCCGATCAACCGCATGACGCTCAAGGACTTCTCGGGCGTGTACTCGAAGTCCATGCTGCGCGGCAAGACCATCTACAAGCTGCGCGCCAAGCTCATCGCCGAGCTCAACGAGCGCAACGACCGCACGATGCGCGGCCAGTCCGGGGTCGTCACCCAACTCTCCGAGGTGCGCGTGGTGCGCGTGATGCCCTTCGGCGAGGCCCGCCTTCTTCCCGAGAACAAGGACGAGGAAGTCTACGCGCCGGTGGCGCGCACGCAGTACGCCCTGCCCGCTCAGCTGCAGGGCCTCAACCACATGTCGCCCAAGGTCGTATTCCTCGACATGCGCCTGTTCAAGGACGGGGTCCCCTACCCGCTCATCGAGGACATGACCAAGCTGATGAAGGCCGGCATGTACTTCGTCCTCCTCTCCGACAAGCCCAACGACGGCCCGGGCTCGGTCGAGGAGCAGCTCACCCGCGGCCTTTCCATGAAGCAGAAGGAGAGCATCTCGCGCTACAAGATGGTCGTCCTGGCCGACGACGGCAACGCGCTCCAATCCTACGACGGGGCCTTCGCGCGCTACCTGCCTTCGCGCCGCTTCTCCAACCAGGAGCAGGAGGTCATGCGTTTCGCCGCTCGCCAACTTGGGTTGGCGAGTTTAATGGCCTCGCACGGCACCGAGCTCATCGTCACCGTCAAGAAGGGCGGCGACGCGGCGGCGAC
>JAQTNG010000023.1:0-6094 GCA_028714015.1 Elusimicrobiota bacterium
GACGCCAGAAAATCCGAATAGTTGTCGAACGGGTGGGCGCCGCAGTTGCGTCCGTCGATGTTGAATTTCGCCTGGCCGAGGGAGTCCGTAAAACCGGCAATCGCGCTTCCGCCGCAGGTCACGGTCGGGCCGGCGAAGAGGCCGTTGAAGCCGTACAGGAAGCGGGTCGCGGCGACCATGTCCTTGAGGACCACGACCGTTCCGGGAACGGTGCTCCCGGCGACGCCGTAGACGGTCACCGTCATCGTGGTGTGCCGCACGTCGCTTTGCAGGATCGCCGAAGAGTACGAGACCGTGAAGGTCGACGAACGCGCGTCCGCGAGGCTGAGCGCCTGGCTCGGGAGCCCGAGCGCGTACGCATTCACGGTCGGGTTGACGTTCGGCAGCGCGAGGGCCGGAGTGCACAGGATATTCCCGGACTCGGTGTAGCGCAGGCGGTAGGCGATGCGCGCCTGTCCCGTGCTGTCGGTCAGGTAGTAGTTCGCGGCGGGCGTCAAAGAGGATTCCGGCATCGTGGCGTTGCAGACGCCGGTGAAATTCGTCCGGTCCAGCGCGACGGGATAATTCGAGACCCGGCCGCCCGTCGAGTTGGAGACGGTGAAGGTGAGGGTGGTCACCTGCACGAGGCGGCCGGTCCCGTCGTCCTCGATCGAGGGCGTGGAGACGGAGACGGCGTAGCTCGCGGCCCGGTATTCGTACGCGGTGAATGAGGAAGTGACGAGGCCGTTTGATTTGAAGCTGACGGTCGAGCGCATCGTCGCGTAATCGCCGTGCGGCAGGGAGTTGATATCGAACTGAAGCGTGAAAACGGCGTTGCCGGCGGTATCGGTGAACCCGGCGCTGGCGGGGGAGAAGGCCGGAATTGTCCCGAAGTTGTAGGCCACCGTCGCTTCCACCGGCACGCCCGAGGAGGTCGCGGCGCTCAGGCTGTCCTTGGCCGAGATCGTGAAGGTGGTGATCCAAAGATTGCCCGACATGGTGGGGGAACTCAGGACGACCGTCAGCGAGCTGACGTCGACGTCTTCCACGGCGATGGTTTCCGGGCCGTTGAGGATGTACATGCGTTTGCCGGTGCCGGGAACCGGCTGGCCCATGTAGCAGCTGCCGGCGGTGGAGACGACGACGTCCCAAAACAAGCTTCCCGTATTGGCGTTGAGAGCCACGAGCCTCGTTCCGGGCGTGTCGCAATAAGTCAGGTACAGCGTCGTTCCTCCCGCGAGCGTCAAGGGGCTCACGCTCGTGGTCGGCAGCGGGTAGGACCAGCGTATGCCGCCGGTGCTGTCGTCGATCGCGTAGACCGAGGTGCGCTGCGCGTCGAAAACGAAGGTCGTGGTCGGGGCGCTCGAGACCGGCGCGCGGAAATAGCCCGAACTCCAGGTCATGTCGCAGTTTCGCCAGCGGGTCGTGCCGTTTGCGTTTTGCGCGGCGAGATAATAGCTGGAGGAACCCAGGGAAGGGCAGTTGGTAGCGAATTGATTGTAGGCGAGGAGGACCGCGCTTCCATCGGCCCGGAATGAAACGCCGGTGTTGACCCCCGCCGAGACGTAGTCCGCCGTGACATAGTCCGCGCTTGCGCCCGTGGTCGTGTCTCGGCAGAACATGGTCGTATTGGCGCCCTGATTCTGGGTTGCGCAGGCCTTGGCCCCGTCCGCGGTGACGGCGAAGCCGCTTCGGTAGTAGGGGCTGCTGGGGCCGTTGGCGAACATCCCGAGCTTGCTGGCCAAAGAGGGTGTGAAAATGGCCGACAGCACGTCCTGTGCGCCCGTCCCTCCCGGCAATTTCTGCTCATCTCCATGCGAGACGAGGACGTTCCCGTTGGGCGCGATCAATACGGCTCCGGAGCCGGAGGACCTCGGGGTGGGCGAGTAGAGGGCCGCCGAGGAGACGAAGGTGACGGCGCCGCTGCCGCCGGTGCCGTAGGCGAAGATGTTCCCGAGGGTGCTGACGTAAACCCGGGAGTTGTCGGCGACTCCGGGCTGCCCGAACGTCTCGCCGCCGGAAGCCTGCTCGTTGGCCGTCCACTTGACGGTGCCGTCGGGATTCAGGGCGTAGAAAATCTCATGGCCGCCGACGTAGATCGTGTTGTCGGAGCCGAGAACGGCCCCCGCATAGCTGCGCGAGTAGACGGCGCCGAGGGATTGGACCCAACTGCGCTTGATCTGTCTCGGCCCGGTGACCGTCGAGGTGCTGACCCGCTGAGGGCCGCCGTGCATCATCGGCCATGTGGAGGCGTCCGGCCCGGCCGCCCAAGCCGGACCGGCGGCGAAGAACGACGCCGCCAGCGCGAGGAGGAGCTTCCTCACTGGAGGACCCCCGCCTTGATCAGGATCTTGGGCTCGACGACGAAGTCGATGCTGCGCCCGCCGAACTCGGTGGCGGTGATCCTCTGCTGGAAATTGTGCTGGACGAGCTTCTCCTTGTAGGTCTGGCCGCTCGTCACGCCGCTGAAGTCGGCCTTCGTGGCCACGCGGCCCTCGTCGGAGACGACGAAGAAGTCGTAGACCTCGCGCGAGCCGTCGAACGCGTAGGTGATCGAGACGCGGTCGTGGAAGACGCCGGCGCCCTCGGGCTGGGTGATCGTCGAGGGGCGGGCGGCGTCCTCGCAGGCCTGCGAGGTGCAGTTCACGGGAGCGGCGACCGCGCAGCCCGCGAGGCCGCAGTCCGCGCCGCCGCCGAGTATGCGCGTGTGGATGCCGCCCGCGGCGTAGTCGTAGGAGGTGATGTTCGCGCCGGCGATGGGCTGCCAGCCGAACTTCTCGGTCCCGTTGATCTTGTACGAGTAGTTGTCGAAAAGGGTGGACCAGAACGCGGTGCCGGCCGATGCGCTGGTGAAGGTGTTGGTGTGGCCGTCGTAGACGACCGTGTCGGCCGCGAGCGGGGCGTTGACGAGGTGGCCGCCGACGCCGGTCTCGACGACGGTGTCCCGCGTGTTGGAGCGCCCGGTCTCGAACTCGGTGACGAAGAAGGCGGGCGCCGCACCCGTCTTGCCCGAGAGATAGCGGGTCGCCTCGGTCAGGTCGGCGGGCAGGTTCTGGTTGAAGCGGGCCTGGTAGTAGAAGTAGTCGAAGCGGTTGGCGCGCTCGGAGAGGGCGACGAGTTTGAACTGGTCGGCGGCGGGACGCACGACGTACTCCTCGAGGCGCACGCGCTGGCCGAACGCGTCGATGAGGGTCTTGCCCTCCTGGTACTCGGCGCGCCGGGTCTCGATGGCGGCGGCGGCCTGGACCGCCTCCTTGGATTGGCCGAGGGCGACCTCGCGCTCGACCTCCTTCCTAAACTCCTCGTTGACCGTTCGAGGAGCGGAGGTGGCCACCTGCTCCGCCTTTGCCCGGACGGCGGCGATGACCTTGGGGGCGGCGGCGGGCGCGGCGGGCTTCACCGCGGCGGCCGCGGCCGCCTTCGAGGGGGCGGCGGAGGCGGCGCGCTCGGCGGCGCGTTCAAGAGGCTGGTCGGGCATGACGCGGATCGAGCGCATCGTGCGCCCGTCGCCGAGTTCGATCTCCTCGCCGAGCAGGGTCTTGACCGCGACGACGCCCTCGCTGACGTCGATCAGGGTGGCCCGGGAGGCGGCCACATCCACCTGGAACTGCGTGCCGCGCACGGCGCACACCGCGGTCGGGGTGCGGACCTGGAATCGGCGGCTCATGGTCTTGGTGACCCACGCCTTGAGCGAGCCGATCTCGAGATGAAACAGGGCCATGCCGCCGACCTCGGCGGAGGATTCCGCCTCGAATTCCGAGGATGGGCCGAGCAGGATTCGCGATTTGTCCGGGGTCAGGAGGGTGGCCGTCGAGCCGCCGCCGGTGCGGATCTTGTCGCCCTTTTCCACGCGCCAGGGCACTTCGTTCACCCGGCTCCAGGTTTGCGCCCGCGGCAGATAGACCTCGACGTTGCCTTGCCGCTCGACGATGTCGATCTGCGCCCAAGCCGCCGTTCGGATGAAAAGCGCCGCCAAGGCGAGGCATGGGGCGCGCAATAGGAAGGGCGACTTCACCCGTGGAGTATAAAAGGTCGGCCAAAACCTGTCAATGTCATAAAGGTTACGGCGTTTGAGGCCCTAAACGGGGTTTACGGCCGGCGTTGGGGCGCGGGAGACCTCGAAGCCGGGCGCCGTTTCACCGCGTCGGCCTTGCGGCTTTTGCGGCACCGGAGCAAGGCCGGGGGCATGGAATTAAGCGGGAAGAAGCCGTTGGAGCGGCTTGGGACCGGCTGACGGCCGAGAAGATCGTCCAGGCAGCGTTTCATGACCGTTCGCGTCGCAACGCATGCGCCAAAGAGAAAAGCCCCCCGGCCGCTTTCGCGGCCGGAGGGCTCTTTTTTAGCCCGTTGCTCGCTCTGAGTTAGAGCTTGACGACGCCGGCAGCCTTCGGGCCCTTATCGGTCTGAAGGAGATCGTACTGGACCGCCTGGCTCTCGCTCAGGGAGCGGAAGCCGTCGGCCTGGATCGCGCTGTGGTGCACGAACACGTCCGCGCTGCCGTCATCGGGGGTGATGAACCCGAAGCCCTTCTGATCGTTGAACCACTTCACTTTGCCTTGCATGCTAGTACACCTCGTATTGCGACGTGTGCGGGCCCCTCGGCGAGGCCTTCTCGACGACGAATCGGCGAGAACTGACAAAAGTATAGCACGAGGTATTCGTCCGTCAAGTACCATTTATTACCGATAGGGGGGGTTTTTTAGGCACCCTCCATAGGGCCTAGAAAAGACCTATAAGCGGCGTCATAATGAGCCAAAACAACGCTTAATGGACGCAAAATGAGGGGGGAGAGAGCGGAAACGCCGAAAAGGCGTCTACTTCGAGCTTTGGCGGGCTTTGCGGCGGGCTTCGGCGGCGGCCCAGCGTTTCTTCTCGTCCGGCGTCTCCACGAGGAGGGGCGGAACGGAGGCGGGGCGGCCCTGGTCGTCCACGGCGACCATGGTGACGAGGCAGGAGTTGGTGTGGACGCGGCTGCCCCCGGGCATGTCCTCGGCGTAGACCTCGACGCCGATCTCCATCGAGCTGCGGCCCGTGTAATTGACCTGGGCCTTGGCGATCAGGAAGGTCCCGACGTGGATGGGCACGAGGAACTCGACGCGCTCCATGGCGACGGTCACGCAGGGCTTGCCCGAGTGGCGCATCGCGCACACCGAGGCGGCCTTGTCCACCATCTGGAGGACCTTGCCGCCGAACACGGTGCCGTGCATGTTCGCGTCCGGGGGGAACATCAGGTCGGCGACGTCGGAGATGGAGTCGCGCGAGGGGCGCGGCGCCAGGCGGCGGTCGACCTTGGGGCGTTTAGCGGCCATACAGCCGGGGACGGCGGTCGGCGAAAAGGTCGCAGGCCGGGTGGACCTTCTTGTTCTTGGCCGTCCAGGCGTCGATCGTGACGACCGCGGCGGCCGGCTGGTCGGGGCCGAGGCGGACGAGCAAGGTCCCGTTGGGCGAGACCATTTGGGACTGGCCGATGTAGCGCAGGCCGCGCTCGACGCCGACCCGGTTGGCCGTCGCGGAGAAGACCCGGTTCTCCAGGGAGCGGTTCTTCATCCCCTCGGGGGCCCAGGGAAGGACGAGGTTCGAGGGGTGGGCGATGACCTCCGCCCCCTTGAGGGCCAGGGTCCGGGCGGCCTCGGGGAAGAACCAGTCGAAGCAGACCATCACGCCGACCGACACGCCTTTGACCTTCTCCGTCCAGAAGCCGGTGTCGCCGGGGGTGAAGAACTTCTTCTCGCCGCCGAAGAGATGGGTCTTGCGGTAGACGCGGCTCTTCCCGCTCTGCGCCAGCACGGCGGAGTTGAACAGCTTGGAGCCGGCCTTTTCGGGGAAGCCCGCGACGATCGCGCAGTCATGTCGCGCGGCGTAGGCGCGCAGCAGGCCGACCAACGGGCCGTTCGCCGTCTCGGCGCATTTGGCCGCTTCCTTCTTGGTCTTGAAATTGTAGCCGGAGGCGAAGAACTCGGGGAGGACCCAGAGGTCGGCGTCCTGCTTGTCCATCAGCTCAAAGCACGCCTTGATGTTTTGCGGAGCTTTGAGGAACTTCGGCGAATTTTGGACGACTCCGAGCCTGAATTCCATGGCGGCCATCGTACCAAAAACGAATGGTGGTGTCAGGCCT
>JAQTNG010000023.1:6104-21342 GCA_028714015.1 Elusimicrobiota bacterium
ACCGGTTTTTGCATAACCGCCGAGTTATGCAAACCCCGGTAGGCCTGACGCCGCTTATTATAGAATCGGCGGGTGACCAAGAAAGAGGCTCTCTCGTGGTGGCGCATGCATCTGGAGGACGACCCCCGGCGCCCCCATTCCCAGGTCAAATCCCAGATCGACGGCGTCGAGCGCTTCATGCGCCTCGAGCCCCGCTCGCGCGTGCTCGACCTCGGCTGCGGCTCCGGCCGGCGCACGATCGAGCTCGCCCGCCGCGGCCACCGCGTCCTCGGCGTGGACCCCGACGAACGCGCCCTGTCCTTGGCGCGCGCCGCGGCCAAGGACGAGAAGCTCAACATCCACTTCATGAAGGCCGACACGCGCGCGATCCCTTATCGCAGCGAGATCGACGCCGTGGTCAGCCTCGACGGCGCCTTCGGCCAGCTGCCGAACGACCGCGACGACCTGCGCTGCCTCGAGGCCGCGCGCAAGGCGTTGAAGCCCTCCGGGCTTCTTTTGATCGATACGCTCAATAAAGAGTGGCTGATGCGCCACTTCGAGCCGAATTTCTGGGAACAGGGCGAGGAGCGCAGGAGCTCCGTGGTGCTCGATCAGATCAGCTTCGACTTCGAGCGCGGGCGTCTGGACAACCGCCGCGTCATCGTCGATCCCGACGGCAAGCGTACACCCTCGTTCGTCAGCGTCCGGGTGTACGCGCTGACCGAACTCAAGGCCCAGCTCGAGCGCGCCGGCCTGACCTACCTCCAGAGCTGGGGCGGCTTCGACGGCTCCGCTTACGGCATGGACAGCGCCCGCGTGATCGTGCTGGCCGAGCGGCCGCGCGAGGAGCGCCCGGCCAAACGCGCCGACGAAGACGAGGATCTGCCGACCGCGATCCGCATCAAAGGACGGAGAAAGCGATGAAAGCGTTATTGCTGTCGGCTGTGTTGGCCTGCGTTCCTGCCGGAGCGGCGGACATCGCCGCGCCGCGCGTCGATTTCTCGAGCTTCACGCTATCGAACGGCTTGCGGGTGGTCCTGTCTCGCGACGCCTCCGTCCCCGTCGTCGCGATGACGATGATCGTCGACGTCGGCGGACGCCACGAGACGCCGGGACGCTCCGGCTTCGCCCACCTGTTCGAGCACATGATGTTCGAGGGCTCCCGGCACGTGCCGAAGGGGGGCTTCGACAAGCTGCTCGAAAGCTACGGCGGCGACAACAACGCCTCGACGCACGAGGACTTCACCTTCTACTACGAGGAGGTGCCCTCGAACGCCCTGCCGATCGCGCTGTGGCTCGACGCCGACCGCGTCGGCGCGCTCAGCGTCACGCCCGAGTCCGTCAAGAACCAGATCGAGGTCGTCAAGGAAGAGAAGCGCATGCGCGTGGACAACGAGCCCTACGGCTCGCTGCTGTACGTCGAGATGGCCTCGCACACGTTCTCCAACTGGCAGAACTCGCATCCGACGATCGGCTCGTTCGAGGATCTCGACGCGGCGTCGCTCAAGGACGTCCGCGCCTTCTTCGAGGCCTACTACTCCCCCGACAACATCATCATGGCGATCGTCGGCGATATAAAGCTGGACGAGACGCGGGCTTTGGTTTCGTCGTATTTCGGCTCGATGCCGGTCAAGCCCCGGCCGAAGGCCGCCGATACGACGGAGCCCGCGCCGGCCGGCGAACGGACGATCAGGCTCGTCGACGCGCACGCCAAGCTCCCGGCGCTCGGCTTCACCTGGAAGGGCGGCCCCGACCGCGGAACGCAGGACTATTACGCGCTGCTGCTGCTCGGCAAGGCGCTGTTCTCCGGGAAGAGCGCCCGCCTGTACCAGAAGCTCGTCAAGGAGTCCCAGGTCGCGGTCTCGCTCGACGGCGGCCTCGGCTTCCCGATCTCGGACGCGGACGAGTACACAGCGCCCGGCGCCTTCGGCGGATTCGTCGTGCACAAGCGCGAGAAGACCTCCGCCGAGCTCAAGGCGCTGGTCGAGGCGGAGATCGCCAAGGTCGCGAAGGACGGGCTGACCGATGCCGAGCTCGAGCGGGTGAAGACGAAGTTCCGCTCGGATTGGCTGCGCGGTCAGGAGACGCGCCTGGGCCGCGCACAGCGTCTTCTTTACGCGGCGCTGCTCGACGGCGATCCCGAGGCCGCGAACCGCGAATTATCGCGCTTCATGGCCGTCACGCCCGACCAGATCCGCCGCGCCGCCGCGGCCCGGCTTTCGCCCGCGGCCTCGACGTGGTTCGAGCTCGCCGCCGGGGAGGCCAAATGATCACCTCGCTCCTGATGCTGTCCGCGACGCTCGCGGCCGCCGCGCCCGCCGACATGTCCAAGCCTCCCGAGGTGGCACCCATGCGCGCCGTGAAGCTCCCGCCGCGTTCCGAGTGGAAGCTGGAGAACGGGATGTCCGTCGTGCTGGTGACGGACAAGCGCGTTCCTCTCGTCACCGCGCGCCTGGCGCTCGCGGGCGGCGAAGCCGCGATCGCGGCCGAGGACGCGGGCCTGGCCGACGCGCTGGCCGAGCTCCTGACCGACGGGACGGCCAAGAAGACCTCCAAGGAAATCGCGGAAGCGGCCGAGCTGTTCGGCGGCTCGCTCTCCGCCGGCGCCGAGCCGGATTCGATCGTGCTGCGCGCGTCCGCGCTCGCGGACAAGGCCGACGCGATGGCTTCTCTCCTCGCCGAGGTCGCGCGCTCGCCCTCGTTCCCCGAGGCGGAGGTCGCCCTGCGCAAGGCGAACATGAAAGAGGAACTCGCCGCCTCGCGCGCCGAGAGCGACTTCCTGGCGAGCGTGGCCTTTTACAAGAAGGTTTTCGCGGGCCATCCGTACGCCGTGACCGCGCCGACGGACGCCTCGATCGAGCGGGTCAGCCGAGAGAGCGTGGCCGCGGCCTACAAGCGCCTGTTCACGCCGAGAGGCGCGCTGCTGATTCTCGTCGGCGACATATCCAGGCATGACGCCGAGGCCCTGGTCGTCAGGAATTTCGGGACGTGGCAGGGAGGCCCCGCCGCCAAGGACGCCCCGCCCGTCGCCGCGGCCAAGGCCGAGCGCACGGTGTACCTGCTCGATCGCCCGAAGTCGAGCCAGGTCTCTTTCATGCTGGGCAACCCGGCCATCCGCGAGGACAATCCCGCGTACTTCGACCTGCTGATCGCCAACCAGGTGCTCGGCGGCTCGTTCTCGTCCCGCCTCGTGCGCGACATCCGCGAGACCAAGGGCTACACCTACCGCATCGGCAGCCGCCTCGAGCACCGCCTGACCGGATCGCTGTTCAAGATCCGCACGCCCGTGCGCACCGAGGTGGCGGAGCCGGCTCTCGCCGCGATTCTCGACCATCTCGACAAGATCCGCAAGGGCGACGCGACGGCCGACGAGCTCAGGCAGGCCAAGGCGTATCTCGCCGGCAGCTTCGCGCGCTCGCTCGAGACCCAGGACGGCGTGGCCGACGCGGTGCTCAAGCTCCGGGCCCGCCGCTTGCCCGCCGACTGGTACGACTCCTACGTGGACCGCGTCCAGGGCGTCACCGCGGCGGGCGCCAGGCGCGCGGCCGAGGTGTTCATCCGTCCCGACGAGCTGACCATCGTCGCCGTCGGCGACGCCTCCAAGGCGGCCTCGGTGCTGGCCAAATTCACGAAGAAGCCGATCGTCACCGTTGACCAAGACGGAAACTGACGCCCGCCGCTGCGTCCTGCCCGCGCTCGGCGCGGCGGCCGCGCTGTCGGCGATGCTCCTTGCCTCGCGCCTGCCCGTCACTCTCGACTTCATACTTCCGCGGCGCGCCGGCTGGCTCCTGTTCGCGCTGGCTCGTGAAGCGTTCCGCCACCCCTGGTTTCGCCGCGGCTTCGTCGGACTCGTGTCCGTCCTTTTCGTCGGTTCGCTGGCGCGATTCGGGGCGCTGATCGGCGCCGCGATCCG
This sequence comes from Elusimicrobiota bacterium, assembly GCA_028714015.1. Lineage (GTDB taxonomy): Bacteria > Elusimicrobiota > Elusimicrobia > UBA1565 > UBA9628 > GWA2-66-18. Next base: position 9,997 of record JAQTNG010000023.1, read on the forward strand.
GGGGCGACAGTGGACGCTCGCGGATTTTCTGACGCGAGGACTCGCGCTGGCGCTGGTCGTCCTGCTTCTGCGCTGGTCGTTTTCGATCTGGTTCGAGGTCTCGCAGAAGGTCTGGTTCCCGTTCGGCTCGATGAACGCGCTCGAGCCTTTCGCCAATCTCCTCTTCGGATCGTTGATCGTATTCGGCGCCATGACCGCGACGCTCGCGTGCGTGTCGCCGCGCCCGGTGCTGAGGATATTGCTCGCGTGGGGGGGCGCCAACGCCTTCGCCGCCCTCCTGGCGTTCTCCCTGTACGGCGCCTGGGCCCCCGTCGACGCGTCTGCGGGAAGCCGCCGCCTGTTCGTCGTCCTGGTCGAGGAGGAGGGGCGGCCGGGCCAGGCCGCCTACGATCTCCCGGTTTCACCGGAGCGGAGGCTTCCGAAGTCCGGCGTCAAAAGGCTGGAGTCCCTGCGCGCGCTGTACGAGCGGCAGGCCAAGCTCATGGACCCCGCCGGTCTGCGCAGCGCTTTGATGCTCGGCGTGAAATACAACGACGATCTCGCGCGTTCCCTCCTGCTCGAGCACCTCTCCGCCGCGCCGCCCTCGCCCGGGGCGCTGGGCGCGCTCGGGGCGCTCGCCGACGAGACGGCGCACCGCATCGGCGCCGTCGGGGCGTCGCGCATCGCCTTGGCGTACGCGCATCTCGGCGACGCGGCCCAGGCCGCGGTGTGGGCCAAGCGCGCGGCCGAAGGCCCGAGCGGCATCCCGTCCGGGCTGCTCGATTTGTCGGGAGGAGGCGCGCTCAAGCCCGGGCGCATAACAGGAAGGCTTCAAGGCCTCAAGCCGCTGAAGATCGCGCTGTACCGAAAAACCGATCCGGCCGCGCCCTATCTTCTCGACGCCGCCGGCCTCGTCGCCTCGACGGAGCCCGACGCCAAGGGCCGCTTCTCCTTCACGGGCCTGGCCGCCGGCCGCTACTATCTCGCCTTCGCCTTCGAGGTCCCGGACCGGGAGCTTCGCGTCCTGGGGCATCGCGGCGATCTTACGCTCAGCGCCCGCAAAGCGTTTCTGGACCTCCCGCCGCTGACGATCAAGCTCATTTCGCCGCGGCCTTAGGGGAAGGCATCATCGCCGGGTCGCTGACGGTGACCTGGCCCGGGAGGAGCTCCCAGAGCCGGTACTTGACGATGTAGGCGACCCCGGTGGAGACGATCTCGCGGAAATCGACCTTGTCGGGGAAGCGCGCGTGCGTGAGGGCGGCGATGACCTCGTCGGGCGAATAGCAGTTCATCAGGGTGTAGGGAGGGCGCCAGACGACGCCGGGGACGATGGTCACGGTGTGGTCGGAGAGCTTCAGCTGCTGGTCCGGCAGCGGGACGTCGTTGTTGGTGAGCAGCCCTTTGGTCATCCGTCCCTGCGCGTTGAGGGCTTCGAGGGGAACCCGGGGCTTGTAGCGGCCCGGAGCCAAGGTGTAGCCGTTGTGATTCTGCGCGACGTCGCCGGGATCGCCCGGAGCGTCGAACGGCCGGATCGTCTTCGGCAGCCGCTCGGCCAGCTCCCGCTGCCTTTGAGCCGCGTCGTGCAGGGCTTCCACGACCCGGGCGTTCGGCGCGGGATGCGACCCCGGTGAGATGAAGGCGGCGTTGCCTATGCAATCCTTGAAGATCGCGGCCGTCGTCAGGCCGGCGTCGACCTTTAAACCGATCTTCGCGAGGAGGTCTCCGCCGATGATGTCGGCCTGCGACTCGTAGCGCCGGCTGACCGCCTTCGCCGCTTCCGGGGAGGCGGTGCGCAGGATCCAATCCGTTCGTTCCTCATGGAGGCCTTCCCGGTCCTGGACGGCGTGACCGATCTCGTGCGCCAGGACCATCGGCGCGGCCGCTTCGTGCTTGAGGGCGCAGGTGACGAAGCCCCGAAAGACCGTGACGTTGTGATCCATCGGGCGATAGAACGCGTTGAAATAGGTGGAGGGGACCACTTCATAGTTGAACTCGAGCTGGCCGGGCTCGAACCCCGCCGCGGCGGCCAGGCGGGAGAACTGGCCGGCCATCTTCTTGAGGGCGGCGCACTCCGGCGAGCCCCGCTCGATGTCCCGGGCCTCGGTGTTGAATTGACACGCGCGCCCGGCGGCCTGGACGGGGCCGGAAAAAATGAATACCGCGGCGAGAGGGAGGAGGGGGCTCACTCGAAGTGAGTGTAACCCGCTTTCGCCTATTGTCAAGGCGCCGCGCTTGTCGGTCAGTACAGCGCCGTGTACGAGTAGCTCTCCTTGGGGTACTTGCCCAGGCGTTCCTGGGCCTTGGCCATGCGCACGAGAGGGGCGCTTCAAGCTGCCGCCCCCAACGCGCAAACCCCGGCTCTGGCGGCGATGTCCTCCGGCCTAAAAGCGCGTGCCGAGGCTGAACCTGTGCGAGCGTCCAAGCTCGCCCGAGGGAAGCACGGCGTAGTCCAGGCTCCACTTCTCATTTCTAAAGCCCAGGCCCATCGTCAGGCCGCGCGCCGCGTCGAAGCCCGAGCCGCCCGTCACCGCGCTGCGCGTCGTGTAGCCCGCGCGCAGGTAGAGATTCTTGACGGCCTGGTACTCCCCGCCAAGGGAAACGTCCGTTCCCGCGCCGCGCGGGCCATTGACCGCCTCGGCCGCCACCGCGTGACCGCCCGCGAGTTTGTAAGCAATACCCACGGCCAGCCTCAACGGCAGGTCGTTGCGCTCGCTGTCGAACTTGAGCCCTGGGCCCAGGTTTCGTAACGCCGCGCCCAAGACGAGCTTGCCCGGCCCCATCCCATCCAACTCGCGCCTGACGCCCAGGTCCACGGCGAAGCTCTGCGCCTCGGCTGAGCCGATGTGGCTGCGGATGTATTTCACGGCCGCGCCGGCTTCGGCCAGTTCCAGCTTGCGGGCGTAGCCCGCGCTCACCGCCGCGTCCGAGGCGTCGTAGCCTGCCGTCTGTCGTCCCAAGTTGTCGCGCCCATTGATCTTGCCCTGGCTTAAGTATGTCAGGCCCGCCGCGAAGGTTCCCTGCGAGGTCGGGTGCGCGTAGGCCAGGAAGTCGAGTCGGGTGCTCTCGAACATCTCGGCGTGGCTGGCCGTGAACTCGCGCTTTTCGAGCTTGGACAACCCGGCCGGATTCCAGTAGAGCGAGTTGGCGTCATCGGCCAAGGCCGTATACGCTCCGCCCATACCGAGCGCCCGCCCGCCCACCCCGATGTCGAGGAAGGACGCCGTCTCAGCCGCCCATGAGGCCTGGGCGATGATGACGAGCAGTCCGGCGAGCTTGAGCATTTTCATCTCACTTCACGATGCCGACCTTCCCGGTCTTTCGGATATCCTGCTCACCGGCTTTGCGCGCGACGACAACGAAGGTGTAAACGCCGGACCCTATCCCCGATACGTCCCAGACATGCTCGTAGGTGAACTGCACCCCGAGGCCGTTGCCATCGTCGAAAGCGCCCAGGCTCCGGAAGTCCGAGGATGAATGGACCTTGCGTCCTGAGAGGTCGTAGACGCGGACCTCCACTGAATCGGCCAGGCCCGGCTGGACGCGAATCGTGGCCGTGCTTTGGCCGCGCACGGGATTAGGAAAGGCGTAAGTAGCCTTGAAGCCGAATGAAGCGTCCGCCGCCGCGACACCGATGCCGCCTCCGCCGGGCCCCAGGACCTGGTAGACCGAGAAGTGCGTCGTCTGCGCGCTGACGGTCCTCTGAGACCAGTCCACGGTGGACGGCAAGTCCTCCCAACGCTGTTGCCGGGGATTCCAGTAATGGACCTTCAAGTCGGCTTCGCGCAGTCCCTGGGAGGCGACCAGGATCGGATCATAGGGGAGCGTGATCGTGACCGGCTCTGAGAAGGTCGTCCCTTCGGGGCCGAAGGCGACGGGCAAAGACGCTTGAACTTTTCCGCCGTTGGCCGCTACGGTTTGGCGCGTGTTCTCGTCAACGGCGTCGGGCTGTGAGACGGTGATATCGAGGTTCTGAGGCAGGGCGTTGGCCGGCACCGAGACGGCGGCGCGGTCGGAGCGGCGGACCTCGCCGCCGTGGCCGCTCAGGAGATGCTTCAGCGCGGGATCGGGAACGGGCAAGCGGTCGAGACGAGCCGCCACGCCGAGGCCGCGGCGCCGGCCGGTGTGTCCGCGCTGACGCCCTTGCTTGGCCTTAAGCTGGTGCGCGCGTTGGTTCTCGCGCTTTTTGAGCAGACGCTTGAGACGTTCCTGGTAGACCTTCGGCGTCGAGGAGGAAAGGGCGACCTCGTAGAGCCGGTCGTCGAGGGCGGTTTCCGGACGCTTGGCGTGGGCGGGTGTCGCCAGCGCGGCGGCGCAGGCCGCCGCGGCCAGCCACAGGCCAAGCCCGTCGGGCCGGAGAAGGTTAGCGGTCATGCTCCTTTCCTCCGTCGCGGCCTTTATCCTTCTTCCCGCCGTCGTCAGGGTCGTCGCCCTTCTCGCCTTCCGCGCGGCGGCACTCGTCCTCCTCGTCTTTGTCCTTGGCCTTGGCCGGGAGCTTGGCGATGATGAAGTCCGCGTTGATCTTCAGGAGTTGGAAGGCCTCGTCGTTGACGAACTTCTCGCGACGGCGATCATCCTTGTCCTTGTCGCCGTGTTCATGCTCGCTATCCTTGTGTGCTGCGGTCAGATCGTGAATGAATTGGGTCAGTCGCGTCCTAGCCAACGTTTTCTTGTTCTGCGCGAGGGCGGCCTTGGCTTGGTCGAGGCGCTTATCCAATTTCAGGACGAACTTGGCATTTCCGAGCCAGCCGCGAGACGCGACTTGGTGCTTGAGGGAAATAAGGCGATCTATTGATGAAGCTGTATCGGTGAATGCGAAAGCGCCAGGACCAATCGTCGGAATATGGACACTATCTTCTTCAATGTCACGGGCTGCGGGAGTATTTTCATCCACAAAATTGACAACAGGCACGGGAACAAACCCTCTGATCAGGGAATCACGGATATCAGGTGGGTTCTGTGAAAATATTACGAAACCACTTGTTGAAGTCTTAGGTTTGATTCGAGATGCTGCAACAGCCCCCCAGGCGAGCAGTCCCCTGGTCCCGAAGGTGTTAGATACACTTATCCAACCGGGCGGACTCTTAATGTTTGGAATGATCGCAATAGTTCCCACCTTAAGAGAAAAATCGCCAATGTCTTGCGCGCTAGCTGACCCGCTTATAATTTCATAGCTATATTCGAAGGTGGAGTCGGTGCTCAGGGCAACTGAAACCACAACAGAAGGGGCGATGTTGGTCGCGGCTGGATCGAGCTGCGCCGCGTGGCAAAAAACAGCCATGCTCGTTATCAGCCCTGAGGACGCCGCTATTCGACTAATAAATTTCATGGACCGCCTCCAGGTAAATATACATGCCAATGATTGCTTTCTTGTCGCACCGTAATACCGATAAAATTATCAAAAAGCTTTTTTAGAAATTGCTCTTCCTGTGTGTTGAGATTCAGCGATAGCCCTACATCCAAATTGTAGTCGGAGCTGGTTCCTAGGCGATGGAACGCATGCGGCTTGTTCCAGACCTTGCACGGCTTCATGTTTGTGGGAGGATCAAGAAAACACTGACCTGTCGGCCCGATATCCAACAGTCCTCCTGAAGACAAACTCATATCGTTGATGCGCACGGTTCGGGCGGGAAACTTCGCCTTGAACTGCGCGGACACGCTCGAAATTATCGCGTTGAAATCGGCTGTTCCGAAGTGGTTCGCATCCAGGATGCTTGTGGGCGCTCCGAGATGAAAATTGGTACCGCCGACTTTGGTGTAGAAGGGCGAGGTTGACAGAAGAACCAGCCCCGCCACCTCCACGGTTACGGTGCTCACCCCCGGCCGCGCCTGATCATCAAACCTAGACATGGCCGTGATCCGCTCCTGGCCGCCGAAGGCCGAGGAGACGTACTCCAATAAGCCACCCGACGTCGTGTCAATCGAGGTTGGATTCCCTGGAAAATTGAAATGGCCGGTGGGCCTGTCTAGGTCATGGTTATGTCCGCCCGAGAACGCCACCGGCGTCGAGATCAAAACAATCGGATAGTCCGTGCACCCTGTCTAGTGGGAAGCTTATCCCGGCGGCAGTCACCAGGAGTGTCGTGCGTGCCGGTTCAGTCGAGGTTTCCGTTCCCAGCGGCCTTATCGAGCCCGGGTTCAGAGAGATCACGAGCCTCAACTCCGCCACGGCGGTGAAGATCGCGGAGGAAGGTGCGCAGCCCGCGCACGCAGCCGTCACCGTATACGTTCCGACACGATCGCCGAAGGTCAGGACGGTAGCGGCCGTGCCGTCTTGCGCCGTGGTCGTGCTGATGACCGAAAGGCCGTGGCCAGCCGCTCCCGAGGGGGCGGCGCTCGTCGAGAAGGTCACGGCAGTCCCGACTGCGGCCGCGCCTACGGCATCAACGACCTTGACGGTCAAGGAGATTCGAGCCGCCTTGGTGACGGTTCCGGCCTGGTTGTTCCCGGTCGAAATCGACATCGCGAATGCAGCCGTCGAGTTCGCCACCGATTGGTAGTGGAGCAGAACCACCGGGCTCGGATTGGCGTCGAACGAGACGCCGGCGACGTCGAACGTCGTGGAATTCGCGGCGGCGACGGCTCCCGGATAGAAAGTGCCCGGCAGGTTGAGATAGGGCCCCGGCTGGTCCCAGGCCAGGGTGTTGCTCGCGTTGACCTTGGCTACCGCCGGGAGGAAGCTGCTCGGATCGTAGCCGAGGATGTAGAGATTGCCCGCCGGGTCCACCGTCATCGGGGATAAATCCGCGAAGCCCTCGAAGCGGAAGGCGGCGCCGAAGCCTCCCGTCGCCGTCACACGATGAAGATACAGATTAAAATCGATGGGGCGGTCACCGCCCACGACCAGCCCGCCTCGCGGGTCGGCTGTCGCCCACACTTCCTCGGCGGACCACGACGGGAACGTCGCCACCGCCGCGTTCACAAGATTCGGACCGTAGTGCGCCGCGAATAAATCGAGGCTGGGCGCACCGGGCGCGCCCCATAGGCCCACCACCCACACCTCCCCGTTGCCGTCTACAAAGGTCCCGCCTTTGGGGTCGGGGCCGAGGAAGCTTCCCGTAAAGCCCGGATCATAGATCAGGGGGCCCGAGACAACCTGAAGATCGGTGTCCAGTGCCGTGACGGCGAAGGTGTTCTGGAGCTGGACATAGCTGAAAAACGAGTAGGTCACGTAGACGCGGCCTCGAATCGCGTCCACCGCGACGCCCTCGGCGAACGGGAAGCCGTCGCCTCCGGTTGTGTTAGTCGCGGCCAAGTCCGCGCTCGCCGCTTGGCCGCCCGCAGAGTTGAACTTGACGACGCGGACGCGGGGCTGCGAGGGATCGGAGAAGTCCGTGTTGGCGACGTAGGAGTTGCCAGCCGCGTCCATCGTCAAGCCCCTGCCACCGGCGGCGAAAGGGTCCCAGGCCGGGGCTCCGTCCGGGTTGACCTTAAGGAGGAACTGCGCATAGGCGCTGTTGCTGGCTCCGCTTCCCTGCACGAAACGCGTGCCGTCCGGCAAGGCGACCATGCCGTCGACGCCCCAAACGGAGAAGGGATCAGGGGGGAGGGTCAGGACGAAGGTCAGCGTGGAGACGCTGGTCGGTTGGGACTCGGCGTGGAGGACAACGGGCAGGAACGGCAAAAGACCCGCGATAAGAAGGATGCGCCGAGCGGTGGCCATGGACGAGAAGCCCCCAGGAGACTTGCGCCTTAATCCTCCGGCCGTCACCAAAGCATGCATGCCTGGGTAAACCCTCCCACTGGGCCCAAGCATAGCAGACGAAAATCAACGCAACCTCAAAATGAATGCCGTGCGGACGTTTTTTATGAACGAGCCTCGACGACAAAATAGTGATTGTAAAAATACAGTAATGCTCGGCAGGTCCCTTGACAGGATCAGCCGGGAAAGATGTCCGCCGAAGGCGTCCAACAAAGCTGCTAAAAGCGATGGGCCGCCAGACGGCAGGCGGCCCAACACGTTCAGTTCTTTCTATTAATCAGATTGGCTGCGGGACTAGAATTCGAACTTTGTTTGGGAGCAGGTTTTGTCGCGAAGCCCAGGCGCCGCATGGCGAAGCGCCTTGGCCGTGCGTCAGTACAGCGCCGTGTACGAGTAGCTCTCCTTGGGGTACTTGCCCAGGCGTTCCTGGACCTTGGCCATGCGCACGAGAGGCGCGCCGGCCCCGCTGACGAAGCCGTCGACGAGGGCCTTGGCGCCCTCGACGTCGCCGGTCGCCTTGATGCGGACGACTTCCTTCATGAGGGCCTCGACCGCCGCGGGCAGGCGCGCGTAGTCGACGCTGAAGCGCTCGACGCCGTCCGCGCCGGCCTTCCACTCGAGCACGCCGGCCTTGGCGAAGCTGCCGATCTGCACGGCGGAGAGCTGGCTGTAGGGCTTGGGCGAACCGCCTTCGGTGGTCATGCCGTTGGAGATGTGGCCGAAGCACCAGGCGAGCTCGTGGGTGTAGATTTCGCTCACGAGCCGCTCGCTCAGCAGCCCCTTGCGGCGCAGAAGCTCGACGTACCACAAAGCGCCCGTCTGGGCCTTGAGCTCCTCGAGCACGCCCTCCATCCGGCCGCCGAAGATCTCCGCGGCCGTCTTGCCGTTGATCTTCGAGTCGCTGTGCGGCCCGAGATTGTGCGTGGCCTCGTGCAGGATGGTCCCGACCAGGCCGGCCTCCTTGTCCGACGGATAATTCTTGAGCGCCTGCGCGTCGAGCATCTCGCCCGCCTTGAGCAGAGCCGTCTTCTTCGAGTCGGGGTCCTCGTACAGGTTGGTCATGACCACGGTGCGCCGGCGGTTTTCCTCGGCGACCTTGCCCCAGTTGGGCAAGGACTGGCCGATGGTGGCGCCCAGGGGGGGCTTCGAGTCGCCGCTGTTGATCACGATCTCGATGAAGTCGGGCAGGCCGAAGGCGACGCGCCGGGCCTTGTACGCTCCGCCGGAGAGCGCGGCCAGCGAGTCCTCCATCTCCTGGCGCAGGGGAGTGAGCTTGTCCTGCCAGGACAGCGAGGTCGCGTCGATGCGCGCGAAGGAGACGTGGAAGCCGGCCTTCTCCTGGCACGGGTCGAACTCGACCTCGTCGGGGGCCACGCGCAGATACCACTTGCTGTTGCGGCTGCCCATGCGCGACCACGCCTCGTCGCCCTCCGCCCAGTCGCCGGTCTCGAAGCCCTTCGCCGCGCCCAGGAGATAGGCCTTGAGCGCCGCTTCGTCGGGGCCCTGCGCGGCGGCCGCGCCGCGCAGCTCGGCGGCGACGAGCTTCATCTCCGGCCCGTAGGCCTCGATCAGGGGCACGGCGGCGAGCTTGCCGTCCTTCGCGCGCACGACGGTGAACGGATTCAATAGGGCCTTTCCGTCGCGCCGCGCCTTGAGCTCGTCGCACATCGCGCCGTCCTGCGAGAGGCTTTCCGGGTAGGCGTCGGACTTGCGCGCCGGGAAGGAGGGGACGGCGCTGCAGAAGGGGTCGCGTTCCGTGGCGGGGGCTTCGCACCACGGCCCGTGGTTGCGCTCGTACAAAGCGCGCGAGGCCGAGTCGCCCGGCGTCAACGCGGACAGCCAGCGCAGGCCGCCCTTCTGGCGCGCGTAGAGTTCGTCGATGATCCGGCCGGCGGCGACCATGCGGCGCACGAGCTCGCGCTCGGAGGCGGGGGCTTTGCGGAAGTCGCTGAGAATGAGGTTGGGGCGCCCCTGGTCGAGCTCCTTGCGCACGGCCTCTCGGCGACGATCCTCGACCAGGAATTTATAGGCATGGTCGAACTCGGCGGTGAATTTCCCGCCGATGACGAAGCGCTCGAGCGCGTCCGCGTCGCCGACGCCGGCGAGATCCTCCGGCCGCAGCGTGGCCGTATCGTACTCGACGGGCAGCCAGAAAAGCGGAATGCCCGCGCGCGCGGCCAGGCGGTTGAAGTCCGAGCGGGGCAGGGCCGGCGCGCCGAACGCGGTCATGGGCAGTCCGGCGGCAAGGAGAAGGAGGGCGAGGGTCTTGTTCATAATGGGAAATGTAGCACTGTTTGCGCGGGGTATTGCGCGCGGAAAATCCCTACTTCGGCGGGACGGGCATCAGGTGGAAGTTTCGGCTCTCCTGGTCCTGAACCTTCTGGAGGAAACGGCAGTTGAGACACGCCAGCATCTTCTTGGCGAAGTCGCCCTGGACCTCGCCCCCGCAGAGGGTCCCTGTCACCTGCCAGCACATCCTGCCGCGGAACACGCCTCGGTGGGCGCCGTCGTTCGCGCCGGAAATCGCCGCCGGGCAGACGCCCAGTTCTCGCTCGTGCGCGCCTCCCGGCTGCCGGCCGCACGACATGGCCTCCCAGCAGTTCTGCCGCTTCACAGAGCCTCCGCTCCTCTCTGAAGTGTACCCCCCCCGGGGAGGATTAATCAATCCCCATATCGGTCACACTGACGGGATGTGCCCTGGAAATTTTCGTTTGTTTTACGAGGGATATTGCGCCATGACGGCTTCGGCCGCGCGGCGCGTGAGGGCGTGATAGGTCGGGGCGGCTTGGGCGAAGACCTCGCGGGCGAGCGCGCGCCCGGGCGCGGTCTTGCCGAGCGCCTGATACAGCGGGCGGACGTACTTCATGCGCCCGACGCGCGTCAGAAGCAGGCGCGCCCGCTCGAATACCGGCTCGTAGCCGTTGGCGGCGGCCAGGCACAGCCACGCCGTCAGGACCTCGTAATTGCCGCGGCCGGTCAGATTCATCGCGGCGTCGAGCCGGGCGCAGTCCTCGCGGTCGAGCCCCCGCGGCAGCTTCTGCAGAAAAATAAGGATTTCGTCCGGGCGCCACTTGGCCATCGCGGCCGCTTCGGGCCCGCCGCCCGTCTTCCACGATTGAGCTGACGCGGTCAGCTCCTCGAGGCGGGGCGAGACGAAGCGCGGCGCGTTTTCGGGCAGGCCGGGGCGGTCGAGCCAGTCGGCGGCGCCGACCTTGGCCAGGAGCCCGGGAAGAGCTGATTCGATGAAGGCGCAGAACTGCTCGGTCGTCACGCTCTGGAATCGGAAGCGCTTCATGTAGGCCTTCACGAAACGGTCGAACTCGGCCTCGCCCGCGGCCCGCTCGAGGGCGACGACGAAGCGCGCGCCCTTCTCGTAGGGCACGACGCTGAAGGCGTCGTCGGGGTCCACGCCCTGCAGATGGGTGCGCAGGCGCGTCAGCTCGGGCTTGTCGTGAAAGCGCTCCATCGCCTCGTCGAGCTCTTTCTGGCCGATGCCCCAGGCCAGCCCGGCGGCCTCTTCGCCGCGCAGCGCCTTCAAGATCCGCCGCTCGGCCCAGACCGTGAAGCCCTCGTTGAGCCAGAAGTGCTCGGCCGTCGCGTTGGTCACCAGGTTGCCCGTCCAGCTGTGGGCCAACTCGTGCGCGACCACGTCGACCAGGCTCTTGTCG
>JAQTNG010000024.1:0-9369 GCA_028714015.1 Elusimicrobiota bacterium
GACGGCGGCTGGCTCGGGGTCCTGCGCCGCTTGAACCACGCGAACGTCGAGTGGACCGAAGACGCCGAAGCGTACACCATCTATAAGCGGTGAACCAGAAACCGGAGCCGATCGCGATCGTGGGCGCGGGGGGAATATTCCCCGACGCGCCCACGCCCGCGCGGTTCTGGGAGAATCTGGTCGCGCGCCGCTGTTCGTCGCGCGAGGTCCCCGCCGGGCGCTGGCCGATCTCGCCCGACGCGGCCTTCGACCCGGCCAAAGGGGCCGCCGATAAGGTCTACTCGAAAAAGGCCTGCTTCGTGTCGGACTTCGTCTTCGATCCCGCGGGCCTGGCGCTCGACTCCGAATGGGCGCTCTCGCTCGATCCGGCTTTCCACCTCGCGCTGCACGCGGCCCGTCAGGCGCTGGCCGAAACGAAGCTGACCGCCGCCGATAAGGCGCGCATGGGCGTCGTCATGGGCCAGATCGTCCTGCCCACGGACGGCGCCGCCGCCTGGTCGCGCGAGCTGCTGCTGCCGGCCTTCGAGCGCGACGCCCTGGGGCTTGCGCCGAAGCACCCGTCTTCGCGCGTCAACCCGGCCAACCGCTTCGTCGCCGGCCTGCCCGGCGGCGTGCTGACCAAGGCCTTCGGCCTCGGCGGGGGCTCCTGGACGCTCGACGCCGCCTGCGCCTCGTCCTTGTACGCGTTGAAATTCGCCATGGAGGAGCTGCGCGCGGGACGCGCGGACGCGATGCTCGCCGGCGGAATGGCCCGGCCGCAATCGCTTTACACGCAGATGGGCTTCGCGCAGCTGCGGGCCCTGTCGCCTTCCGGGGTGCCGTCGCCTTTCGACGCGGCGGCCGACGGCTTGGTGGTCGGAGAGGGCGCGGGGTTGTTCGTTTTGAAGCGCCTGTCCGACGCGCAGCGCGACGGCGACCGCATACGCGGCGTGCTCCTCGCCGGCGGGCTCTCGAACGACGTGGGAGGCAGCCTCCTGGCGCCGAACACGGTCGGTCAATTGCGCGCGATGCGAGCGGCGTATCAGGAATCGGGATTGTCGCCGTCGCAGATCGACTTCATCGAGTGCCACGCGACGGGAACCCCGACGGGAGATCCCGTCGAGATCGCGAGCCTCAAAGCGTTGTGGGGAGACAGGGGCTGGACCAAGGGCCAGTGCGCGTTGGGCTCGGTGAAGTCGAACATAGGTCATCTTCTCACCGCGGCGGGCTCCGCCGGGTTGATGAAAGTCCTTTTGGGGTTCGAGAACGAGACCCTGCCCCCTAACGCGAACTACAAGACTCCCAACCCGAATGCCGGCCTTTCCGAGAGCCCCTTCCATGTTCAATCGGAAGCCGCGCCCTGGAGCAGGCGCGACGCGAAGACGCCGCGGCGAGCCGCGCTGTCGGCGTTCGGCTTCGGCGGCATCAACGCCCATCTGATCGTCGAGGAAGCCCCCGAACGCCGCAAGGCCGGTTCCGCGGGTTCTCCCGTCGTTCGCCGTGCCGTTGCGTCCTCCGCTCCCGTCGCCATCGTGGGAATGGACGCTCGTTTCGGTTCCTTGACCGATCTTCGCTCGTACCAGGAAGCGGTCCTCGGCGGCGTTGAACTCGAGAGCGCGTACGCCGAGGACCGCTGGCATGGGATCGACGCCCCCGCCGGCTTCAAGGGCCGGTTTCTGCGCGAGGCCGGCTCGGACGCCTCCGCCTTCAGGATCCCTCCCAAAGAGATGGAGGAGATGCTCCCTCAGCAGCTCCTCGCGCTCCAGAGCGCGGCCGCCGCGATCGCCGACGCGAAGCTGTCCGAGGAAGGCCGCGACCGGGTCGGCGTATTCCTCGGCGTCGCCTTCGACCTCGCGGCGACGCAATACGACCTGCGTTGGGTTTTAGAGACCTCGGCCGACGCCTGGGCGAAAGCGAAGGGCTGGCGGCTCGACTCCGTCGAGCGATCTTCTTGGGTGTCCTCGCTGCGCGACGCCTCGGGCCCCGCGCTGACGGCGAACCGCGTCATGGGCGGCCTGGCGAGCGTCGCCGCGAGCCGCGTGGCGCGCGAGTTCCGTCTCGGCGGCCCGAGCTTCACCGTGTCCGCCGAGGAGAACTCCGGCCTCAAGGCGCTCGAGGCCGCGGTCCGCGCGCTTCAGCGCGGCGAGGTGGACGCGGCGCTGGCGGGCGCCTGCGACGTCGGGGGCGAGGCCCGCGCGCTCGCCGGCGCCCACGCGCTCAAGCCCTTCTCTCCGGACGGACGCCCGCGCCCGTTCGACGCGTCCGCCGACGGCTCGACCGCCGGCGAGGGCGCGGCCACCGTCGTGCTCAAGAGGCTCGACGACGCCCTGCGCGACGGCGACCGCGTCTATGCCGTGATCAAGGGCCTGGGCTCCGCCTCGGGAGGGGGAGCCGACGCGTTGGTTCCGACACCGGAGGCCTGCCTCGAGGCGCTGCGCAGAGCTTACGACGACGCGAAGGTCGATCCGAGCACCATCGGCCTTCTCGAATGCCACGCGTCCGGGGACGCCGGTGAGGACCGCTCCGAGGCCGCGGCGCTCGTGGACTTCTTCGGCACCGCCGAGGCCGAGCTGCCCCTGGCTTTGTCGTCCTCCAAGACCGTCGTCGGCCACGCCGGCGCCGCCGCCGGGCTGGCCGGGCTCGTCAAAGCGGCGCTGTCGCTCTATCAGGAGATTTTGCCGGCGGGCCCCGCCATCGTCAATCCGATCGCGCCGCTCGCCTCCGCGCGCAAGCGCTTCCACTCCCCGCGCCGCGCCTCGTACTGGCTGCGCAACCGCGCCGACGGCCCGCGCCGCGCCGGCGTGACCTCGCTCGGCATCGACGGCGGCTGCGTCCACGCGATCCTCGAGCAGCTCGAGCGCGAGACCGCCGATCCTCTCGTCGAGGACGAGCGCCGCCAGCCGCTCGGCGCGCGCGAGTCGGCGCTGTTCGCCGTCGAGTCGGCCTCCCCGGCGGCCTTGCTCTCGGACCTGTCCGCGCTGATGGACTGGACCGCCGAGCAGGACCCGGGCGACGGGATCGAGGCGCTCGCGCGGCGCTGGTGGATCAAGCGGGGCGCCTCGCCCGAATCCGCGCACGCCTGCGTGCTCGTCGCGCGCGACTGGAAGGAGCTGCTCGCCCTCGCGCGCCAGGCCATGGACTCCATCTCGGAGAACCCCGAGCGTCCGCTCGCCTCCGACCGCGCCTACCTGACCACCCGGAAGCCTCTCGGCCAGGATCTGGCCTTCGTCTTCCCCGGCTCCGGCAACCAGTACCTCGGCATGACCGCCGTCCTCGGCGCGCAGTGGCCCGAGATCATGCGCCGCCAGGACTCGGAGAACGGCCACCTGCGCGACCAGATGACGCCCGCCCGCGTGGCCCCCTGGCGCCTCGCCTTCGAGCCCGGCTGGGAGGCCAAGGCCGACAGCGAGCTCAACGCCGACTATCACGCCCTCATCTTCGCCTCGGTGGCGCACGGCACCGTGACGAGCGACCTGCTGTGCTCCTTCGGTGTGAACCCGAACGCGGTCGTCGGCTACAGCCTCGGCGAGACCGCCGGCCTGTTCGCCACGCGCGCGTGGACGAGCCGCGACGAGATGCTGCGCCGCATGAAGCAGTCGAGCCTGTTCACCTCCGAGCTCGCCGGCCCCTGCGACGCGGCCCGCCAGTTCTGGCGCCTGCCCGCCAACGAGAAGGTCGACTGGGTCCTCGGCGTCGTGGACCGCCCCGCCGACGCCGTCAACATGGCGCTCAAGGGCGCCGAGCGCGCGGCGCTCTTGATCGTCAACGCTCCGGTGGAATGCGTGGTCGGCGGCTACCGCTCCGCCGTCGAGAAATTAGTCGAAGGATTGGGCTGCGTGTTTCTTCCGCTGCAAGGAGTCTCGACGGTCCATTTCCCGGCGGCCAAATTGGTCGAGAAGCAATACCGCGATCTGCATCTCTTCCCGACGCGCGCGCCGAAAGGCATCCGCTACTACTCGGGCGCCTTCGGCAAGGCCTACGAGGTCACGCGCGAGTCGGCCGCCGAATCGATCACGACTCAGGCGATTCGTTCGGTGAACTTCTCGGCGCTCATTAAAACGGCCTACGAAGACGGCGTGCGCACCTTCATCGAGCTCGGCCCTCAGGGCTCGTGCACGCGCATGATCGGCAAGATTTTGGGCCCGTTGACCCACAACGCACGGTCGGTCGACAGCCGCGGCCTCGACGACGTCTCCGGCGTTTTGAAGACGCTGGCGTTCCTGATCGCCGAGCGCGTCCCCGTCGATTTGAAGCCGTTATACGGCGCTCGTACCTTCTGCGCCGGCCACATGCCGTCGCCGGCGCTGCCGGCGCAATTCGTGCGCCTGTCCCTCGGCGGCCGTCCTTCCAAGGTCTCCTGGACTCCGCCGTCGCCGCCGAAGGCGGCAAGTCCGGCGCCCGTCCACCCCGCACCGGCGCGGATCGCCCCGAGCGTCCGCATCCCCGAGCCGCGCCTGCCCGGCGACGACTTCATGCCTCCGCGCACGCCTCCTGCGTCCCGCCAACTGTTTCCGGAAACAGTCCTCACCCCGCAGGCGGCGCCGTCCGCGGCCGTAAGCCTGTCGAACGCGGCCGCGCTGACGGCGCAGGCCCACCGGATGTATTTGAAATTGGCGGAAAACTTTGCCGCGCTGCAGAGCAGGAATCTCGGCGAGCAGATCCGCATCGCCTCCGGTCAGGCCGTCGTTCCGGCGCCGCTGCCGCCGCCGTTGCCGCCGGCGCCCGTATCCGCGCCCCATCCGTTGCCGTTGAAAACCCCCGTCTTCATGGACCGCAAGGCCTGCCTCGAATTCGCCGTCGGCAAGATCGGCCGCGTCCTCGGCGAAAAGTTCGCCCACGTCGATTCCTATCCGTTGCGCGTGCGCCTTCCCGATGAGCCTCTGATGCTCTGCGACCGCATCCTCACCGTCGCCGGCGAGCCCAACTCGATGAAGGGCGGTTCGTGCGTCACCGAGCACGACGTCCTTCGCGACGGCTGGTACCTGGATTCCGGCCGCATCCCCACGTGCATCGCCGTCGAAGCCGGCCAGGCCGACCTCTTCCT
Source organism: Elusimicrobiota bacterium (assembly GCA_028714015.1). Taxonomy (GTDB): domain Bacteria; phylum Elusimicrobiota; class Elusimicrobia; order UBA1565; family UBA9628; genus GWA2-66-18. Next base: position 5,024 of record JAQTNG010000024.1, read on the forward strand.
GTCCGGCTACCTCGGCATCGACTCCCAGACCAAGGGCAACGCCGTCTACCGCCTCCTCGACGCGATCGTCACCTTCCACGACCACTTGCCCCGTCCGGGCCAGGTGATCAAGTACGACATCACGATCGACGGCTTCGGCCAGCACGACGACATCTGGCTGTTCTTCTTCCGCTACGACAGCACCGTCGACGGCAAGCCCCTCCTGACCATGCGCAAAGGCTGCGCCGGCTTCTTCACGATGGCCGAGCTCGCGAAGGGGAAGGGGATCGTGCTGACGGACGCCGAAAAAATGCCGGTCCCGGGAAAAATTCCCGCCGACTGGAAGCCGTTGGCTCCGTTCGCTGACAAGGTGTCGTTGACCGAAGGTCAATTCGCGGCCCTGCGCGCCGGAGATTTGAAGACGGCCTTCGGTCCGTCGTTCGAGTCCCTGCCGTTCGTCCCCGAAACCTTGCCCGGCGGCATGATGAAGCTCGTCGACCGCATACTCGAGCTCGACCCGAAGGGCGGCCGCTACGGCCTCGGCCGCGCCGTCGGCGAGATGGACATATACCCCGACGACTGGCACCTCGTCTGCCACTTCCCCGGCGACAACGTGATGCCCGGCACGCTCATGTACGAGTGCTGCCTGCACACGCTGCGCGTCCACCTGATGCGCATGGGCTGGGTGGGGGAGAAGGGCAAGGTCTGGCACGAGCCCGTCCCCGGCGTCGCTTCCCAGCTCAAGTGCCGCGGCCAGGTGCTCGCGTCCACGAAGAAGGCCCGCTACGAGCTGCACATCAAGGAGCTCGGCTACGGCGCCGACGGCGCCCCGTTTTGTCTGGCCGACGCGTTCATGTACGCGGATGACAAGAACATCGTCCAGATCACCGACATGACCGTCCGCCTGCCCGGCACGACGCGCCGGGAGGTCGAGGCGCTCTGGTCGGGCGCCGTTCCCTCGAGGAAGACGGTGCTCTACGGCCCCGACAAGATCATGGCCTACTCGAACGGCCTCCCGTCCGAGGCCTTCGGCGAGCCGTACAAGATCTTCGACAAGGACCGGATCATCGCCCGCCTGCCCGGCCCGCCGTACCAGTTCCTCGACCGCGTCACGGCCGTCACCGGCGCGCCCTTCGTCCTGAAGGCGGGCGCGGCCGCCACCTGCGAGTACGACATACCCAAGGATGCCTGGTACTTCCGCGAGAACGGCCAGGCCACCATGCCGTTCGCGATCCTTTTGGAAGCGGCGCTCCAGCCGTGCGGCTGGCTGGCCGCCTACTGCGGCTCCGCGCTGACGAGCCCCGTCGATTTGTCGTTTAGAAACCTCGGCGGGGACTCTATTCAGCACATCGAGATCACTCCCGAGACCGGCACGCTCGTCACGACCGTCGTGATGACCAAGGTCTCCCAGTCCGGCGGCATGATCATCCAGAACTACGACATGACCATGACCGATGCTTCAGGTCGGAAGGTCTACACCGGGAAGACGGAGTTCGGGTTCTTTACGAAAGAGTCGTTATCCCAGCAGGTCGGCCTGCGAGGCGCGAAGCTCTTTGTGGCTCCCGCGGGAGTCGCTCCACGCCGCTTGCCGTTAAAAGACGGTTTGCCCGCCTTGCCCGGCCCGATGCTTCTCCTTCTCGATTCAGTCGAACAGTACGATAACGCGGGTCCCAAAGGCCTCGGCGCGCTCATCGGCCGCCGCGCCGTCAACCCGGACGAGTGGTTCTTCAAGGCCCATTTCTACCAGGACCCCGTCTGCCCCGGCTCGCTCGGCCTGGAGTCGTTCATCGAGCTGATGAAGTGCCACGCGCGCGACCGCTGGCCCGGCGCCGGCCGCTTCGAGAGCATGGTCCTCGGCAGGACTCAGAAGTGGCTCTATCGCGGCCAGTACACGCCCGCGAACAAGAATGTCGAGGTCCAGTGCTGGATCACGGCCGTCGACGAGGCGTCCAAGACTTTGACAGCGGACGGCTATCTCCTTCGCGACGGCCTCGTCGTCTACGAGATGCGCGAATTCACGCTGAAGATAAACGGATAGACGCAACTGTCGTTGCCGACAGTCGTAGTTGTGGATAGAGTGAATAACTTCAATGAGATATAACCGAGTGACGCTCGACGGGCTCGCCTACGAGCTCGCGCCCAACGTCGTCACCTCCTCCGAGCTTGAGAAGCGCATCGAGCCCGTCTACAAGGCCTTGCGCTTCCAGGTCGGCCAGATCGAGGCCCTGACGGGCATACGCGAGCGCCGCTGGTGGAACGAGGGCTTCAAGCTCTCCGACGGCGCCGCGAGCGCGGGACGCAAGGCGCTCGACAAGGCCGGCGTGAAGGCCTCCGACCTCGGCGTCGTCATATACGCGGGCGTCTGCAAGGAGTCCTCCGAGCCCGCGACGGCCTGCGCGGTCGCCTCGAAGATAGGCGTGAGCAAGGACTGCGCCGTCTTCGACATCTCCAACGCCTGCCTCGGCGTCATGTCCGGCATGATCGACATCGCCAACCGCATCGAGCTCGGCCAGATCAGGGCCGGCCTCGTCGTCTCCTGCGAGTCCGCGCGCGAGATCAACGAGGCGATGATCAAGTCCATGATCGCCAATCCCACGATGGAGCACTTCAAGCTCTCGATGGCGACCCTGACCGGCGGCTCCGGCGCGGTCGGCGTGGTCCTCACCGACGGCAGCTTCGGCAAGAAAGGCCCGCGCCTGCTCGGCGGCACGGTGCAGGCCGCGCCGCAGCACTGGGACCTGTGCCAGTGGGACCGCGACTTCATGCGCACCGACGCGCCGGCCGTGCTCAAGAACGGACTGGAACTCGCCAAGCTCACCTGGCAGAGCTTTACGAAGATCATCGGCTGGACCAGCGCCGACATGGACAAGACGATATGCCACCAGGTCGGCGGCCCGCAGACGTCGGCGCTCCTTCAGTCCTGCGGCGTGAGCCACGACAAGGATTTCCCGACCTACGAGTTCCTCGGCAACATCGGCACGGTGAGCCTTCCGCTGACGGCCGCCATCGCCGACGAGCGCGGCTTCCTGAATAAAGGCGACCGCGTCGGCTTCCTGGGCATCGGCTCGGGGCTGAACTGCATGATGCTGGGGTGGGAGTGGTAAGGCTCACGCTGGCGGCGCTGCTCTTTCTTCAGCCCGTCGTTCAGGCCGCGGAACTGGCGCCCGTCGACGTTCTCCTGACGCGCGTCATTCCCCAGGACCAGGCCGCTTTGGCGACCTCCGGACCCGAGAAAGGGGAGCGTCTGGCCAAGCTCCAGTCCGATCTGTCTCTCGTCGTGGAGGGCCTCGAGGGCTTTGCGAGCGAGGAGGACTCGGCGCCCTCGCTTAAGCGCCTGCGGGAGTCGGTGGACGCCCCGGAGCAGTTCAAGGACCGGGCCTCCGCTCTCGACGCGGCGTACCGCGCGCTCGCCGTCGTGGACTACACCTGGGCCAAGCGCCTGCCCGAGGCGCCATGCTCGCCCGACGTTTCGCGCGCGCGCCTGCTCAAGTCCGGCGCGCTGTCCTCCTGGCTGGCGACCTTGCTTGGCCCCGTCGCCGAGGGCGCAGACGCGGCCTCCAAGCTGGATCAGGCGTCTGCCGCAACGACAGCCTCCGTGCGCGAGTACGCGCTTCTGCGCGCGAAAGTCCATAAGATGACCGAGGCTCTCGGCTCCGAGAAAGCGGTGGGGAGCAGGCGCGCGTCCTTATATTGCCGTCGCGCCGAGGCGTACGAGGCCCTGTCCTCCGCCAATCGTTCCGTCACCGGGCCCGTCAGCGCCTCGCGCGCGACCGCAACGGACGATGACTCCGGCGTCTTCGTTCTCGCGCGCAAGACCGCCGACGGCTTGGAGGTTCTGGGCGCGGCGACCGCCGTCGAGGGCGCGCTCGTGACCGACGGCCGGCTCGTCGACGGCGAGGGCCTCGTGGTCATTCGCCGCGGCGGCAAAAACCTGACCCCTGTCCGGGTCGAGCGCCGCGACGCCTCGGGACTGGCCTTGCTCCGGGCTTCGGAGCCGGTCAAGGGCTACGCGCTGGCCGAGAGCGCTCCAACTAAGGATGATTTGATTTACGCGGTCGGCCATCCCGAGCGCACGGGCGTGTGGACGCGCACTCGCGGATTGGTAACCTCAGCGGACTCCCAGTCCTTCCAGACCGATGCCGTCATTGATGCGGGAATGACCGGCGGCGCGGCCTTGACCGAGGACGGACGTCTGGCCGGGGTGTTCGTTCTTCGCTCAGTCCGTTCGCGCGGGGAATCGTTCGACTGGCCCGTGGCCGTTGCCGCGTCGGCGCTGAAGAGCTGGCTGCAGGGTGAGGTTTTGACGGCGGCGACGGCTCCCATCCAAATCTCAGAGGCAGGCAGCGCGTCGATCTTGACGGCTTCCC
>JAQTNG010000024.1:9379-21087 GCA_028714015.1 Elusimicrobiota bacterium
CTTCCCGGCCGTTGGGACAAAGCCTGGTCCCCGGCGCGGGAGCTACGGAGACCGGTTACGAATTCACGCAGGGCAACGTTCACGCCCGTTGCATGGCCAATTGCGGAGACAGTCGTCCGTCCTCGGGCTCGAGCTACAGTTCGAATGGCGGTTCGGAACTTGGCGACGCGTTGGGTAAGGCCGGGGCCCAGTTGGTTGAGGCGTTGATCTTTCAGGGCATCCCGGCGCTGTTTCGCGGTATCGGGTCGCTGTTTAAGTCTCAACCCAAGCCGCAGTCCAAGTCTCAGCCGTCGCAAATCGCGGTTAAGGAAAAAAAGCAGGAAGTGAAGCAAGAGGTGAAGCAGGAAGTGAGACTTCCGGATCCGAAGCTTACGTTGACCCTTACTCCCGCAGAAGCCGTTTTGGTCCCTGGAAAGTCTTTGACTTTCACGGCGAAAGTGAGCGGTAATCGCAAGGATTTGAAGCTCGAAGGACATCTTGTGGAGTTCAGCATCACGGATGGTAATAATATCTCGATTTCGTCGAGTGCGGTGACCGATGCGGCGGGCATCGCGGAACTTACGATTACGGTCGCCGCGCCGGCGATCGCTCATCAGGATTTGGATGATGAGAGTGCCAAACATCCTTGGCTCACGAACGCTTCGCGTGGGATTGCTGTCCGCACCGCCTGCCATGTCACAGTGATGTCTGTAACCGGGGGGCTGGCTGTGGTGGCGGCCATCGCCGCGCCTCAATTGGCGCTTGCCGGCGGCGGGGCGGTCGTCGCCGGCGCGCCGTTATCGGCCGTCTCTTGCATGGTTATCGGCGCCGCCTGGGTGGGTTCCGCTAAGCTGACGTGCGATGCGGTTCTCGGCAAGGAAGTCGTGGATGTCCGGCCTCAACCCCAGATCGCCCCTGCTCCGCAGACGCGCAGTGTCTCCGATGCGAAAACGCCCGAGCTCAAAGTAAATGCGGCTTCTGAAAAGTCCCACGACGATTTGGATGAATATGCGCGGAAAGCATCGCTCGAAGCGGCTGGAGGACAATCAGCCGATCCGAATGAACCGCCAGATGATGAAAAATCGGATAAATCGACGGTAAAAAAGCGCGATGAACTATTGAATCGGGCTGAGGATCGAGATCTGAAGGGCTCCATAAATGAACTCTATCGCCCGAACGCTCAAATAGGGGATGGGAGTGCGATGGATGCCTATCGCTATGAGTCAAGAACAGGCATAAAGCTTTCCAGAATGGGGCATGGGGAAAAGATTTTGACGCGACAGGCGCAATTGCAGCGTATCCTGCAGAAACCAGGTCTGTCGGCACCCGATCGTGAACTCGCCAATGAGATATTGGCCAACATTCAAAACGCGCTCAACGGGCAATGATGATTAATTCCATTCTTGGGCCTGATAATTCTGGATTATTTTTTTCAAGTCTCCATCGTGTTCTCCCTGAGTTTTTCGATTCGGATGAATATAAGCGACTTGTGGCCTTGGGGGGCGATCTGGCGCGGAATCCCGGCTTGCTTTGTGCTGCATTTACGTCCTCATTGTGCCGCTTGCTCGAATCCGGCCATGCCGAAGACCTCGCGGTGATAGTCAGTTTCGACTTGATAGAAGAATGGTCGCTAAACACTGATGCCCAGGTTCAGAATTACATCATCACTGAGATATTTGAAAATGTTCGTCTGCCGAAAATAGGGGAACAATATTTCAAGACTCGTTTGGGTCCTGCGAGTCGCAAGCTCTATGGTGAGTGGATGGAGCATCCGCCGGAGGATCGCTTGGGGTCGGGACCGCGATAAAATTATGCGAATGCATATAATGATCTCATCCGACGACAATGCAACGGCGCATGGCGGGGCTCGATGACGATCGGTCATCCAAATAACTTTTGTCCGGTTTGCGGTTACTTGCTGGATTTCGCGCCGTGGCATGATAATCTGCCTTCGGACGAAATATGTTCCTGTTGTGGAACTCAATTCGGATATCATGATTTTGCTGGTGGCGAAATCAAGAATAGGCCCGCTAAACATGCTGAATTGCGCCGCCATTGGATCGAATCTGGAATGCGTTGGCTCGGTCCTTTGGAGGATAAGTCGCCAATTTGGGATCCCCAAAAACAATTGTTTGATGCGGGGCTTGTGCCCTAGAATTCACTTCAATCCATTTAAAATGAAGCACCACGAACTGCTAACACCGAACTCATTTTCGGCAGTCATAAAGATGCTCGACTCCCCCAATCACAAATATAGATGAATACCTGGAAATCGCTTTACCCCTTCACCGGCCGCCGCCTCGACCTCGGCGGCTACGCCATGCACTATCTTGATGAAGGCAAGGGCGAGACCGTCCTGATGGTTCACGGCAACCCGACCTGGTCGTTTTACTTCCGGGAAGTCGTCAAAGCGCTCTCTCCGACGCACCGCTGCATCGTGCCCGACCATGTCGGCATGGGCCTCTCCGACCGCCCCGACGACGCGCACTACCACTACACGCTCAAGTCCCGCGTGGACGACCTCGACACGCTGATGGAGCGCGTGGCGCCCACGGGCCCCGTGACCTTGATCGTCCACGACTGGGGCGGCATGATCGGCATGTCCTGGGCCGTCCGCCATCCGCAGCGCATTAAGGCCATCGTGGCCCTCAACACCTCCTGCTTCCGCCTGCCTCCCGAGAAGCCGTTCCCGAAGGGACTGACCGTGATGCGCGGCGCCCTGACGGGAATACCTCTGCGCGCCCTCGGCTTCGTGCGCCGGGTCGTCCTGAGGACGTGCACGGCGAAGGTCACGCTTTCGCCCGAAGTGATGGACGGCTACCACGAGCCCTACGACGGCTGGAACGCCAGTCGGGCCGTTCACCGGTTCGTTCAGGACATACCGCTCACGCCCGGCGACCCCGCCTGGGACACGGTCGTCGACACCGAGGGCAAGCTCGAGAAGTTCAAGGACACGCCCATGCTTCTTCCTTGGGGCATGAAGGACTGGGTCTTCGACGAGGCCTTTTTGAACGGCTGGATCAAGCGCTTCCCGAAGGCGGCCGTGAAGCGCTTCCCGGACAGCGGCCACTTCCTCTTAGAGGACTCGGGCGAAGAGGTCGTCGCCCTCATCAAGGATTTCGTCGCCCGCCCCGTCACCGTATGAGCGAGACGGCGACCGCGACGGACCTCGGCTCGCGCCTTCTCGACAACGCCAGGCGCCTGGGCGCCCAGCCCGCGCTGATCCATCACGAGACGACCACCTCGTTTGCGGAGCTTGGCCGCGACGTCGAGCTTCTCGCTCACGGCTTCATTCGCGCCGGATTCAAGAAGAACGACCGCGTGGCCGTGCTCATACCGCCCTCGCACGACTTTTTCGCGGTGAGCTTCGCCTTGTTCCGCGCGGGCGTCACCCCGGTGCTCATCGATCCCGGCATCGGCTTCTCCAACATGGGCCGCTGCCTCGCCGAGGCGGCGCCCGACGCGTTCGTGGGCTCGGCCAAGGCGCACATCGCGCGCGCCGCGGGCGGCTGGGCGCCGACGGCGCGCCTGAAGGTCGTCGCGGGCGGCCCGTCGCTCGGCCTGCCCACGCTGGAAACGATGCGCGAGCTCGGACGCGGGCGCACCGTCGGCCTGCCGGCCGTGCCCGCCGACGGGCGCGCGGCGATACTGTTCACCTCCGGCAGCACCGGCGCGCCGAAAGGGGCCGTCTACGAGCACTCGATGTTCTCGGCCCAGGTGGACCAGCTCCGCGAGCTCTTCGACATAAAGGAGGGGGAGCTCTCGCTGGCGACCTTCCCGCTGTTCGGCCTGTTCGACGCCGCCCTGGGCCAGACCGTCGTCATACCCGACATGGACTTCACGCGGCCCGGGCTCGTGGACCCGATGGCGATCATCGTGCCGATCCAGAAATACCGGATCCACCAGCTGTTCGGCTCGCCCGCGCTCCTCGACCGCGTGGGCCGCTTCGGCGCCAAGCACGGGATCGCATTGCCGACTTTGAAGCGCGTGATGTCGGCGGGCGCGCCGGTTCCGGCCAAGACCTTGGCGCTGTTCTCCAAGATGCTGAACCAGAACGTCCCGATCTATACGCCCTACGGCGCCACCGAGGCGCTGCCCGTCGCGTTGACGTCCTCGTTCGAGATTCTGGAGGAGACCGCGGCCAAGACCCTGCGCGGCGAGGGCATCTGCGTCGGACGGCCGGTGAAAGGCATCGAGGCCGCGGTGATCCGCATCGAGGACGGCCCGATCAAGGTCTGGTCCGAGGACCTGCGCGTGCCGCATGGGAAGATCGGAGAGATCGTCGTGAAGGGTCCCGTGGTGACGGGGGAGTACTTCCGGCGCATCGAGGACATGGCCAAGGCCAAGATCGGCGACGGCAAGGCGTTCTGGCACCGCATGGGCGACCTCGGCTACTACGACGAGCTGGGACGCCTGTGGTTCTGCGGGCGCAAGGCGCACCGGGTGAAGACCGAGACCGGGGAGCATTACACGATCTGCGTGGAAGGCGTGTTCAACGCCCATCCCAGGATCAAAAGGACGGCCTTGGTCGGCGTGGGCTTGAATCCCGTCCTGTGCGTGGAGCTCGAGCCCGGAACGGCTCCGAGCGAAGACCTCAAAAACGAAATCTTGAATCTCCCGGGACGGCCGGCCTTCACCCGGGACATCAAGGACGTTTTGTTCCATCCCTCCTTTCCCGTGGACACGCGACACAACGCGAAAATCAACCGCGAGGCTCTGGCGATCTGGGCCGGGCGCCAGCTCTCGTGAGGGCGCTGGTCACCGGCGGCGGCGGCTTTCTGGGCGCGGCGCTGGCGCGCAAGCTGCGCGAGCGCGGCGACGAGGTGCGCGTGTTCGGGCGCGGCTCCTACGCGGAGCTCGAGGCGATCGGCATCGACTGCGCGCGCGGCGACATCACCGACTACGAGGCCTTGAAGGCCGCCTGCGACGACCGCGACGTCGTGTTTCACGCCGCCGCGAAGATCGGCCTTTGGGGCCGGTACGAGGACTTTCACGCGGTGAACGTGGAAGGAACGAAGAACGTCCTGCGCGCGTGCCTGGAGCAGGGCATCGGCAAGCTCGTGTTCACGAGCTCGCCGAGCGTCGTCTTCCACGGCGGGGACGTGGAGGGCGTCGACGAGAGCGCGCCGTATCCCGAGACGTACGACTCGTTTTATTCCCAGACCAAGGCGCTGTCCGAGCAGATGGTGCTCGCCGCCGACCACGACAAGCTCTCGACCGTCTCCTTGCGCCCGCATCTCATCTGGGGCCCCGGGGATCGCAACCTGCTGCCGCGCGTGGTGGCCAAGGCGCGCGCCGGAAAGCTGTTCCGCATCGGCGACGACAACAAGCTCGTGGACACGATCTACGTGGACGACGCGGTGTCGGCGCACCTGCTGGCCGCGGTCCAGCTGGCGCCCCGCTCCGAGATATCGGGGAAGGCGTACTTCCTGTCGGGAGGAGACCCCCGGCCGTTCTGGGAGATCGTGGACCGCATGCTGGGCGCGGCGGGCCTGGGGCCGGTGAAGAAACGCATGCCCAAGCCTCTGGCGTACGCCTTGGCGAGCGCCTGCGAGGGGACCTGGCGCGTCCTGGGGCTGAGCTCCGAGCCGCCCCTGACCAAGTTCCTGGTGGATACATGACCACCTCCCACTGGTTCGACATATCGGCCGCCAAGCGCGAGCTGGGCTGGCGGCCGCGGGTGAAAATCGAGGACGGCATGGCGCGGGTTTCGCACTGGATCCGGGCCACTCAAGGCGGCGCTTAAACCCTTAAAGCCAGGCACTAAAGGGGCTCCCCTCGGCGTCTAAGCCTTAAAAACGCGCTTTTCGCAATCATTTAAGCCTGACACCGTCTAGGCTGATTAGGCCCGAGCCCTCTGGGCCTAAAGGCCTAGTCTCTTTCCAAAAGAATCGGGTACACTCCGGTCATGAGACGATTGCTTCCGATCATGACTTTTCTCCTCGCCGCCGCCGCCTTGACCGGCTGCGACCCGGAAAAGACCGCGGTGAGCGCGAAAACCGGCCGCGCTCCCGCCCCCCGTGAAGAGGAGGCCGCGCCGGCGAGGCGCGCTACGGGCAAGGACCTGCTGGCCTACGCGCCCGCAACCGATTTCACCGGCGCCTCGCCCGAGGACGCGGCGGGCAAGGCCAGCGCCATGTTCGACGGCGCCCTGACGCGGGACGCGGTCTCCGCGAACGGCTACGGCCCCGTATCCGCTTTGGGCGGGCGCGCGGGCAAGCGTCTGCCCTATACGGCGGCCTCGAGCGAGCGCCGGACCGATCTTCACGGCGCGGTTCCGCCCCTGCCCGACGACTACGACTATTCCCGCAGCGGCGCGACCCCCGGCTCCGCGCGCGAGGCGGGGCAGACCTTGCTCGGCTTCGCCTCGTTCCAGATCGCGCAGAAGTTCCCGACCGTGGCTCCGATCATGAGCCGCCTCGGCTGGCGCGCCGCCGCGCGCCGGGGCTCGAACACGCCGCAGTCGCCCTACCGCGTGACGGTCCACCACACCCAGGGCAACCGGCCGATGACCGAGGCGGAGACCGCGGCCGAGGTGAAGAACATCCAGCATTACCACATGGCGGGCCGGGGCCGGGAGGGGAAGGACAACTTCGACGACATCGGCTATCACTTCCTGATCGCGGGCGACGGGCGCGTGATCGAGGGGCGGCGCGCGGAGTATCTCGGCGCGCACGCGGGCGGGGCCAACGAGGGCAACATCGGCGTCGCGATGATGGGCGACTTCAACAAGGTCCAGCCCGCCGACGCGCAGATCGAGAGCCTCACGCGCCTCGTCACCTACCTGTCGGTCAAATACAAGAAGGATCCGAACGCCAAGGGCTTCCTTGAAGCCCACCAGCACTACACGAGCACCGACTGCCCCGGCAGGAACCTGATGGCCATGCTCGGCTCCCTGCGCCGCAAGATCGACCAGGAGAACGAGATCATCGTGGGCGGCGGAAGCGTCGGCGCCGTCGCGGCGTTCACGCCGCTGGCCGTCATCGGCGCTCCCGGCGCGTGAGGGCCGTCCTCGGAGCCGCCCTCCTCCTGGCCGCCTGCTCCCGCGACGGCCGCGTCGGCCCCGGCTCGGTCGTGACGCTCGACTACGAGCTGTCCTCGGGCGGGGCCGTCATCGAGTCGAGCGCCGGCCGCGAGCCGCTGGTCGTGACTCAGGGCGACGGCAACCTTCCGGGGCCGGTCGACGAGATTTTGGTTGGTCTTCGGCCCGGCGACGAGAAGGTCCTCGAGCTGACGCCCGATCAGGGCTTCGGCCCGGTCGACCCCGCCAAAATACGGGCGATCCCGCTGTCGAGATTCGGCGCCCTGGCCAAGGACCTCGTGCCCGGCCGGACCGTCGTGGGCGCCGAAGGCGGGAAGGCGAACGAGGCGCGCGTGATCAAGATCGAGAAGGGCGCGGCGACCCTCGACTTCAACCATCCCCTCGCGGGGAAGGCCCTGCGCTACAAGATCAAGGTCGTCTCGATCCGTCCGCGCTGAGCAGGATGGTCCGCGCGGTATACAGCCAGAGTCCCGCCATCATGAAGAAGGGGATGGAGTAGACCAGGCTCGCCGGCGCCGCGGACCAGAACGCGAGGCGCTCCTGCGACAGGAACTTGAAGGCGACGAGCGGCTCCCAGCGCGCGAAAAAAGCGTAGAACGCGAGCGGGACCGCGCCCCGCGGCCCGGAGGCCAGCAGGCCGAGGAACGGGATCAGCAGCAGCGCGTGGTGGTGGGTGTCCACGATGGGCGCGATGAGCAGCAGCGTGACGACGGTGAAGCCGTAATCCCGGCCGAACAGCGCCGTCTCCCGGGATTTCAAGCCGACGAGCCAGGCGTAGGCCGCCATGACCAGACCGGCCAGCTCGATCTTGGCCACGCGCGCCGCCCGCGCGCTGTCGATGAGGCCTTGGGCGAAGTGAGTGTTCGTGAAGGCGCGGTGCGCGAAGCCGGTGATCGACTGGTTGTCGGTGAAGGCCTCGAAACCCAGGGATGAGCCGACGCGGCCCCAGTACCGAGCCTGAATGTCCCACGGGACCACGAAGCCGCCGGCCCCGAACAGCGCGCCGAGCCAAATGGCCGTCCAGGCGAGGAGCCGCCAGCTCCGGCGCAGTACCAGATAGACCAGAAGGAAGAGCAGAAACAGCTTGAGGCAGATCGCCAAGGCGAGGCACAGCCCCGCCCAGGACGACCGGCCGGACTCCTGGAGCGCGGGCACCGCGAGCAGCGCGAGCAGCACGAACGGCTCCGCCTGGCCGACCTGGAGGGAGTACCAGGCCGGGAAGAACAGGAAGACGAGCAGGAAGCCCGTCAGGCGCTCCTCGTCGGGGCGCCCGCGGCTCCAGAGAGCCAGCGCGCCCCACAGGCAGGCGTGGCCGAGGGCCGAGAAGAGGACGCTCGCCGTTTGGAAGGTGAACAGGCCCAGCGGGGCCACCAGAAGCGCGACCGGAGCCGGGTACAGGAAGAACATGGGCACGGGGGAGGACCCCGGAACATAGGAGAAGAAGGTGTCGTAGACATGGGCGCCTTCGCCGTGAGCCGCGAGCGCCGCGGCGTTGTGGAAGGAGGCGAAGTCGAAGCTGTTGGTGAAGAGCCCGAGGAAGAGTCCTTTAGACGCGTACTCGAAGACCGCGAGCAGGACCAGGAGCCGCAGCTCCCAGGGCGCGCTCTCGAGGGCCGAGAGCAGTCGGAAGTCGCGCAAGCGCCTCATGGCGAGGGCCATCATACAATTAATACACTCGTTTCCCGTGCGACTCTCCATCGTCATCCCCGCCTACAACGAGGAACTGCGCCTTCCCGGCATGCTCGAGCGCCTGCGCGCCGCGACCAAGGCCGAGGAGGTCGACATGCTCGTCGTCGACGACGGCAGCACGGACCGGACCGGAGCGATCGCGCAAGCCGCGGGCGCGCGGGTGCTGCGGCTCGAGCGCAACGGGGGCCGGGGCGCGGCGGTCCGGGCGGGCATGGCCGCCGCGCCCGGCGAGCTCATCCTCGAGATGGACGCAGACGGGAGCGTGGACTTCGAGGCGATCGGGCGCTTCGTCGCTCATCTGGACCGCCACCCGGGCGTGGACGCGCTCAGCGGCAGCCGCAACGCCGACGGCTCCGTGATCGCGGTGCCCCAGCCGTTTCTCCGGGTGTTCCTCGGCAACGGCTTCCTGTACGCGGCGAGGGCCTTCTTCGGCTGGGACGTGACCGACTTCACCTTGGGCTTCAAGATGTTCCGCCGGGAAGCGGCGTTGGACGTCGTCCGGCATCAATTCGATTCGGGCTATCTCGCCGAAGCGGAGCTCCTCGTCGCCGCCCGCGGGCGGGGCTGGCGCGTGGTGGAAATGCCGGTGCGCTGGGTCGAGTACGGCGGCTCGCGCATACGGCCTCTGCGCGAGTCCTGGCGCTCGTTCTGGGCCCTCCTGGCCATGATCCGCCGCGCCGCGCGGGGCGGCTACGACGCGCCTGCCGAGCGCCCGTCCTTCGCGGGCGCCGCGCGGAGAACGAAGGCCCTGTACCGCGGCCTCGGCTGGCCCGCGCTGTTCGCGCGCATACGCTTCATCACCGCGCCGTACGATCGCCTGGAGCCGTACGTCCCGCTGTCCGGCCTCGTCATCGACCTGGGCTGCGGCTACGGGACGTTCTCGCACCTTCTGGCGCTGATGGCGCCCGGCCGCCGCGTGCTCGGCCTCGACCTGGACGCGGCGAAGATCGCGCGGGCCCCGCTCGGCGGGAAAAATATCGTCAACCGCCTCGGCGACATACGCACCGAGGCGCTGGAGCCGGCCGCCTGCATCCTTCTGATCCACGTCCTGCATCACCTGGACTCGTTTGTGGCGCAGGAGCGCCTGCTGACCTCCTGCCGGGAAAAGCTCAATGACGGCGGGACCTTGGTGATCTGCGAGGTGAACTGCGTTCCGCGCTGGAAATACGGCCTGGGCTGGCTCGCCGACCGTGTGCTCTACCCCGGAGACCCCATCTTCTACCGCTTTCCGGCGGAGATGCATGAGCTCCTGGCGCGCTGCGGCTTTCAGTCCGAGACGCGCCTCGTCCATGAGGGGACGCCCTTCTCGCACGCCGTTTACGTCTGCACGAAAGCATGAAAAAAAACCACGTCGACCGGTTCATGTCCTGGGCGCGGAACATTCGCTCGCCCCAGCTGTTCGCGGCGCTCGAGAAGCACGCGCGCGGCGACGTGCTGGACGTGGGCGGCTGGGATTTCTTCCTCGCCGTCCGCGATAACCCGAGGATCATTTTCAAAACCTGGACGAGCCTGGAGGAGGGGGAGCGCCTGCTGGACGCGCCCGACGCCCGGTACCGGGCCGTGGCCGGCGACGGCGAGAAGATGGCCTTCCCCGACGCGAGCTTCGACACGGCGCTCAGCATCCAGGTGCTCGAGCACACCTTCGACCCGCTGGCGATGGTTCGCGAGATCTCGCGCGTCCTCCGGCCGGGGGGTACGGCGATCTTCCTGATTCCGCAGACCTCCGTGCTGCACCATCCGCCGAAGCACTACTACAACTTCACCCGCTTCTGGATCATCAAGGCCGCGGATGCCGCGGACCTGAAGATCGTCGAGCTGGTCCCGCTGGGCGGACGCTGGACGAGCACCGCGTCCCACATGGTCCACTTCTTCTTCGCGGCGTTCCGCGCGCCGGGCTATTCCACGCCGGAGGACCGCCGCGGTCCGCTGTTCTATCTCCTTCTGCCCCTGATGTGCCTCTACGCGGCGCTGAGCGTGCCGGTCTGCCTGCTGCTGAGCCTGGGGGACCTGAGCGAAGAGGCGAACAACCACCTCGTCGTGGCGCGCAAGCCCGCGCGCTAGGCTTTTTCTCGGACCAGCAAAGAGGCGGCGACGGCGGCGAACAAGGTGCCGCCGATCACGGCCAGGGACGCGCCGGTGGTCACGAGGTAGAAGTCCTTGACGATCATCTTCACGCCCACGAAGACGAGCACCGCGGAGACGCCGGCCTTCAGGTACTTGAACTCGGCCATCGAGCCCGCGAGCAGGAAGTAGGTCGAGCGCAGGCCCATCACCGCGAATATGTTCGAGGTGTACACGACGAACAGGTCCGAGCTGACGCCGAGCGCGGCCGGGATCGAGTCCACGGCGAAGATCAGGTCGGTCGCCTCGATGACCACGAGCGCGGCGAACAGCGGGGTCGCGTACAGCACGCCGTCGAGCCTCGTGAAGAAACGGTGGCCGTGCATCCCCTCGGTCACGGGCAGGAATTTGTGGAGCAGGTGCAGCGCGGGATTCTCCCCGGGCTTCATCTGCTCCTCGTCCGACACCATCATCTTCCCGCCGGTGTACACGAGTATCGCCCCGAACACGTAGAACATCAGCTTCGAGGCCTCGAGCAGGGAGATCCCCGCGAAGATGAAGACGAAGCGCATCGCGATCGCCCCGAGTATGCCCCAGTGCAGGATGCGCGGCTGGTTCTCGGGCTCGATGCCGAAGAACGCGAAGACAAGAATAAAAACGAAAAGATTGTCCACAGACAGGGACTGTTCCAGGATGTAGGCCGAGACGAACTGGAAGGCCTTGTCGTGGCCGTAGACGAAGTACACCGCGAGGGCGAAGAGCGAAGCCAGCGTCCACCAGACGCCGACCATGATCGCGGCCTCGCGCACCTTCATCACGTGCGCCTTCTTCTGGAAAATGCCCAGATCGAGCACGAGCATGACGCCCATGACCACGATGAAGCCGGCCCACAACCAGGTGACTGCCATAGCGCGGAAATCCTACCATTTGACCCATG